>NZ_WMBF01000288.1:0-8055 GCF_019400875.1 Streptomyces anatolicus
CCCGTAAAGGGCGATGAACGGCCGAACCCGCCCTGTCCGAAAGGGCCCAGGCCGACTGTCGGCCGCCACCCGCCGTGCCGAAGATGGCGACGCCGACCGACATCAGCGCCATCGGAGGGGACCCGCATGACCGAGCCCAACCAACCCGAACCGCTCACCGAGGCCGACGCCCGCCGCATCTCCGAGGCCTTCGGGACCGCCGCCCGCGTCACCCTCGCCCCGGGACCGAGGCAGGCCCGCGAGGCGCCCGCCGCCGCGCCCGCGCCGGACGACGAGTGGGCGCTGCCCGCAGGGCGGGCCTGGGTCTACCTCGCCGACCGGACGCGCGGCCTGACCCGGCCCGTCATCCTCGGCGACGGCTTCAGCTCGGGCCCGAGCGACCTCGACTTCTCCTGGGAGATCCTGGAACGCGGCCCCTACCCGTTCCTCAGCGCCCTGCGCCAGCGCGGCTACGACGTCATCCTGCTCGGCTACGACGAGCGCAGCGCCTCCATCCTCGACAACGCCAAGGTCGCCCGCGCCGCCATCCGCGAGGCCATCGCGCGGCGCGTCGGCGACCACCCGCTGACCGTCGGCGGCTTCAGCATGGGCGGCCTCGTCACCCGGTACGCGCTCGCCGAGATGGAACACGACGGCGGCCCGGACAACGACCACCAGACGGCCCTGTACTTCTCCTACGACAGTCCGCACCGCGGCGCCTGGATCCCCCTCGCCCTCCAGTCGTTCGCGCACTACATCCGGCGGCTCAACGCGGCGTTCTCCGACCAGATGAACAGCCCCGCCGCCCGCCAGCTGCTGTGGCAGCACATCTCCGAGTGGGACGACAGCCCCGAGACCGACAAGGAGCGCGGCACGTTCCTCGCCGAACTCGAACGGGTCGGCGGCTGGCCCCAGCGGCCGAAGAAGATCGGTGTGGCCAACGGCGTACGCATCGGGCAGAGCAACGGCGTGCGCCCCGGCGAGCGGGCCTTCCACGGCAAGGGCCTCGCCATCACCGGCACCCACCTGCACACCCAGTCCGCGGGCGAGGACCAACTCGTCGCCCAGCTCAGGGTCGTGACCCTGCGCAAGCCCCGCATCCACACCTCGGGAATCCCCGAGATGGACGGCGCCCCGGGCGGCACCCTGGAGGGCTTCGGCATCCTCGCCGACGAACTGAACAAGATCCCCGCGCTCATCGGCCTCGGCTCCGAGGCCGACCTCCGCGCCCACTGCTTCGTGCCCACGGTCAGCGCGATCGCCCTGCGCGACATCGACACCCAGGAGAAGCTGTACGACCCGATCACCGCGTCCGAGGACGCCCTGAGCGAACTGGACGAGTTCCGCTGCGCCTCGAAGAACGAGGGCCACACCCTGGTCACCGAGGAACTCTGCGCCTGGATCATGGACCGGCTGCCGTAGCCGGAGAAGGGTGTAGCTCTCTTCCGGGACGGCCCCGATGGTTTGGGCTGGGAGATCGTGGTTGTGGGTGATGGCGGCGTGGGGCGGGCCGTCCACCGGCTAGCATCGCCGAGTTCGTGCCACCCACCGGCCCGGGCATCGCGGCACGGCGTACAGGGGAGCTGACACGGCATGAGAACGAAGAGCGCAGCGGCGTGGGCGGTAGCGGTGCTGATGCTCGGCGCAGCCGTCGGCGGCTGCGCCGAGCAATCGGACAAGGGACCGTCCGGAAGCGGCGCGAAGCACACGAAGTCCCACCGCGAACCGGAGGACAAGCCTGATTCACGGGTCGTCGAGGACGACGACGACCACACCGTCCTCGAACTGTCCGACGGCCGGCAGGTGTCCCTCCGCTTCACTCGCCGCGGCCTGGAGGCACAGCATCGCGACGCCTCTGACGACGCCTGGTCCGCCCGGAAGACGGTCTATGAGACCGGCACCAAACCGTGCGGCGGCATCAGGGCAAAGGCGTACCGGGACACCGTGTGGCTCGCGGCCGGCTTCGGCGTGTACTGCAGGGACGGCGAAGAACCGCAAGAGGTGATCGCGGCCGTCGCCACCGGGGACCTCTCCTCCTGGACCACCGACCCGACCAAAAACAACATGGTCTGGCCGAAGGCCCGCATCCGCGACAGTGGCGCCCGAGTGGACTTCGTCGATCGCAGCTTCTGGGGAACCAACACGCTGACCTGGCGCAAAGGCTCCGGATTCGCCAGGATGGCCACGAAGTACAAGCCCATCCACCCCTGGTTCGTGGGCCGGTGGCGAGCCACGGACGGCAGCCAGCAGCTGACCATCCACCAGGTCGAGCCGGGCAGATGGGCACGCGTGGTCATCGAGTCCCGCACCGGCCCGCGATGCAAGGGCAGCGCCGTTGTCACCGGCACCCACCAGCACGACCTGTCCATGAGCAACTTCAAGCTCGATCAGGGCGTCAGGACCGTCAACTGCCCGCCGAAGGCAAACGAGTACGACTTCGACGTGAAGTCCTCGGACGGCCCGCTGCGCCTACGCAAGATCGGCAACCACCCGAAGACCGTCCTTACCTATGAGCGGGCGGGCTGACGTACGACTGCACCCACCGGAGAACGCCGGAGAACGCCGGAGAACGCCGGAGAAACGCCCGAGGGCGGCACCCCTTCCCGAGAATCCAGGGAAAGGGTGCCGCCCTCGGTACGTGAGGACAGTGATCAACCAGAGGTCGATCAGAAGTCCATGTCACCGCCCGGCATGCCGCCGCCGGCCGGGGCAGCGCCCGCCTTCTCCGGCTTGTCGGCGATGACGGCCTCGGTGGTGAGGAAGAGCGCGGCGATGGACGCGGCGTTCTGCAGAGCGGAGCGCGTGACCTTCGCCGGGTCGAGGATGCCCTCGGCGATCATGTCGACGTACTCACCCGTCGCGGCGTTCAGGCCGTGACCGATGGGCAGGTTGCGCACCTTCTCGACGATGACGCCACCCTCGAGGCCGGCGTTGACCGCGATCTGCTTCAGCGGGGCCTCCAGGGCCAGCTTCACAGCGGCGGCACCGGTGGCCTCGTCGCCCTCCAGCTCAAGCTTCTCGAAGACCGCGGAGGCCTGGATGAGAGCCACGCCACCACCGGCGACGATGCCCTCCTCGACGGCCGCCTTCGCGTTGCGAACGGCGTCCTCGATGCGGTGCTTGCGCTCCTTCAGCTCGACCTCGGTCGCGGCACCGGCCTTGATGACCGCAACACCGCCGGCGAGCTTCGCCAGGCGCTCCTGCAGCTTCTCGCGGTCGTAGTCGCTGTCCGAGTTCTCGATCTCGGCGCGGATCTGGTTGACGCGGCCCTGGACCTGGTCGCTGTCACCGGCACCGTCGACGATGGTCGTCTCGTCCTTGGTGATGACGACCTTGCGGGCGCGGCCGAGCAGGTCGAGACCGGCGTTCTCCAGCTTGAGGCCGACCTCCTCGGAGATGACGGTGCCACCGGTGAGGATGGCGATGTCGCCGAGCATGGCCTTGCGGCGGTCACCGAAGCCCGGGGCCTTGACGGCGACGGACTTGAAGGTGCCACGGATCTTGTTGACGACGAGCGTGGACAGCGCCTCGCCCTCGACGTCCTCCGCGATGATCAGCAGCGGCTTGCCCGACTGCATGACCTTCTCCAGCAGCGGAAGGAGGTCCTTCACGTTGGAGATCTTGGAGTTGACGATCAGGATGTACGGGTCGTCGAGCGACGCCTCCATACGCTCCATGTCGGTGGCGAAGTACGCCGAGATGTAGCCCTTGTCGAAGCGCATACCCTCGGTGAGCTCCAGCTCCAGACCGAAGGTCTGGGACTCCTCGACGGTGATGACGCCTTCCTTGCCGACCTTGTCCATCGCCTCGGCGATCAGCTCGCCGATCTGGGTGTCGGCGGCGGAGATGGAGGCCGTAGAAGCGATCTGCTCCTTGGTCTCGACATCCTTCGCCTGCTCAAGGAGGGCGCCGGAGACAGCCTCGACGGCCTTCTCGATGCCGCGCTTGAGGGCCATCGGGTTGGCACCGGCGGCCACGTTGCGAAGGCCCTCGCGGACGAGCGCCTGGGCGAGGACGGTGGCGGTGGTCGTACCGTCGCCGGCGACGTCGTCCGTCTTCTTGGCGACTTCCTTGACCAGCTCGGCGCCGATCTTCTCGTACGGGTCCTCGAGCTCGATCTCCTTGGCGATGGAAACACCATCGTTGGTGATCGTGGGGGCGCCCCACTTCTTCTCGAGGACGACGTTGCGACCCTTGGGGCCCAGGGTCACCTTGACGGCGTCGGCGAGCTGGTTCATGCCGCGCTCGAGGCCGCGCCGTGCCTCCTCGTCGAACGCGATGATCTTGGCCATGTGAAGTGGTCCTCCCGGACGGGGTGGAAACGCAAACGGACCGTGCTGGTGCCCGCGACGGACGGTCTGCGCACCGTGTGGTTCCTTGCCCCACGCGGTCTGCGGACCTCACCGACCCGATCCAAGTTCTGTCACTCTCACTCGTAGAGTGCTAAGCCCAATGATTAGCACTCGACCCCTGCGAGTGCAAGCGCCTCTCCTGGATCTCCGGGTCGTACCGGGGCGCGACCGGGCGCACACGAGGGGCCCGTACCCCCATGGGATACGAGCCCCTCGCGATGCTTGCTTCGGTGGTCGATCGCGCCGAGCTAGACGGCGAGCTTGACCATGTCAGCCTGCGGACCCTTCTGGCCCTGCGAGATCTCGAACTCGACTCGCTGACCTTCTTCAAGGGTGCGGTAGCCGTCCATCTGGATCGCGCTGTAGTGGACGAAAACATCCGCACCACCGTCGACCGCGATGAAGCCGTACCCCTTCTCCGCGTTGAACCACTTGACGGTGCCCTGAGCCATGCCTAACTCCCCTATTACTGGCCCTTGCACAGACCCGCACTTCGCGGACCCGGGTCAGACCTCACCCCCCACTGGTTGGGGGTGTGCGCCGGAACGCGTCGACCGCCGCTGAATGTATCTGCCCAACTGCCCTCTGCAACAGGTCAATCGGACGAGAATTATGGGCGCGTGCGATCGGCAATATGCGGAGAATTCGCCGGAATCCAGGGCAAGTCGGGCCGGGCAAATGCCATATGGGGCCCAAAAGGGCGGCTCGCTTTGGCTGCTTCTTGTCGGCTCCGGGCCGACTTCGTATATGCACTCGGCACAAACGTTGAAGCGCGTTTCCCAACTGTACCGCGCTCAACCAAGTTGAATTGCCCCCTCCGTTTGTCTCCCGGAGAGGGCAATTCGATTTACGCAGGGAAGTTGCGGAATTGGATCAGCGGAGATCAGCCGCCGGCGACCGCGGGAATGATCGAGACCCCGGCGCCGTCCGGAGTGGCCGTCTCGAGCCCCTGCTCGAAGCGGACGTCGTCGTCGTTCACGTACACGTTCACGAACCGCCGCAGCTTCCCCTGGTCGTCGAGGACGCGGGCGGCGATGCCGGTGTGCTTCTTCTCCAGATCGGCGATGACCTCACCGAGGGTGGCCCCTTCGGCGGCGACCTCGGCCTTGCCGCCGGTGTAGGTACGCAAAATGGTAGGAATCCGAACGTTGACACTCATGTGGTTCACCTCAGAAGTACGGGGATGGAGGGCGCCCCGTCAGGAGCGCGGGGATGAGTAGCGCCCCGCCAGGGGCGCGGGGAACTGCGCGAGGACGGACCACGACCCGCAGTCGGCCACGGTCACCAGGTGCTACGGCGATTAACCCGCAAGCCCAGCGGAGCGAAACGCCTCAAGGCTGGGCTTGATCGTCGCGGTCGCCTGAGACGTCTCGGCAACCGCGTCCAACGTCTTCAGGCCATCCCCCGTGTTCAACACCACCGTGGTGAGGGAGGGATCAATAAGCCCCGCCTCGACCAGCTTCTTCGTGACCCCCACCGTCACCCCGCCGGCGGTCTCCGCAAAGATCCCCTCACTCCGAGCGAGCAGCTTGATCGCATCGACGACCTGCTGATCGTCGACATCTTCCACGGCCCCACCGGTACGCCGAGCGATATCAAGCACGTACGGCCCATCCGCAGGATTACCAATCGCGAGCGACTTCGCGATGGTGTTCGGCTTCTGCGGACGCACCACGTCATGCCCCGCCTTGAACGCGGCCGACACCGGCGAACACCCCTCGGCCTGCGCGCCGAAGATCTTGTAGGGCTTATCGGCCACCAGGCCGAGCGCGATCAGCTCCTTCAGCCCCTTGTCGATCTTCGTGAGCTGCGACCCGGAGGCGATCGGGATGACGAGCTGATCCGGCAGCTCCCACCCGAGCTGCTCGCAGATCTCGTACGCGAGGGTCTTGGAACCCTCGCCGTAGTACGGCCGGAGGTTGACGTTGACGAAGCCCCAGCCCTCGCCCAGCGGGTCGCCGATCAGCTCGGAGCAGAAGCGGTTCACGTCGTCGTAGTTGCCCTCGATGCCGACGAGTTCACCGCCGTAGACCGCGGCCATGACGACCTTGCCCTGCTCCAGGTCGTGCGGGATGAACACGCAGGAGCGGAAACCGGCGCGGGCGGCGGCGGCGCCGACGGCGCCCGCGAGGTTGCCGGTGGAGGAGCAGGAGAGGGTGGTGAAGCCAAAGGCCCTCGCCGCTTCGAGCGCCTGTGCGACGACGCGGTCCTTGAACGAATGCGTGGGGTTCCCGGAGTCGTCCTTGACGAACAACTTGCCTTGTTGGATCCCGAGTTCGCGCGCGAGGTTGTCGGCCTTGACGAGCTTGGTCCAGCCGGGGTTGAGGTTCGGCTTGTCGGCCACGTCGGCGGGGACGGGCAGCAGCGGGGCGTAGCGCCAGATGTTGGCGGGGCCGGCCTCGATCCGCTTGCGGAGGGCTTCGGGGTCGCCGAGGGGCAGGTCGTACGCGACTTCGAGGGGGCCGAAACACTCGGCGCAGGCGAAGATCGGGCCGAGGGGGAACTTGGTGCCGCATTCCCGGCAGGAGAGACCCGAGGCGGGACCGAGGTCAACGGTCGACGCGGGGGTTTCGGTGGCGACAGTCTGCACAGCCATGGAGGCGAGGCCCTTTCTCCTCATCTTCCTCGCGACGCATCTCGCCGCGAGACGGAATTGGCACCTTCCCCACCGTGACCTCGCGGTCGGCGGGAGGGTTGCCGGGGCTTCAACGGGCCGTATCCCTCTGCCCCTCTGGATGAGCGGTATTCGATTGTGGGTTTCAGTTGTGGATCTCACGCGGCGGCGACCCCGACATGCGATGGTCACCGGCGTTGTTCAAGACTGTAACCGAACCCTTGGACCCTTGAGATAGTCGTCCGAACCGCGAGATGGATCACATACGGGAGGACCCCGACCGTGCTGGAAGAGGTCGAGCAGTGGCTGAGCAGGCGTTCCTGGTCGGCCGCCGACCGCCCCCTTGACCGGCTCGCCGCCGCCAAGCGGGCGTCCGGCGCGTCGGTGAGCGTCGTGCTGCCCGCGCTCGACGAGCAGGAGACGGTCGGCGCGATCGTCGCCGAGATACGCCGCGAGCTGGTCGAGAGGACCCCGCTCGTCGACGAGCTGGTGGTGATCGACTCCGGTTCGTCGGACCGGACGGCGCAGGTGGCGCGGGAGGCGGGCGCCAAGGTCGTGCACCGGGACGAGATCCTGCCGCGGATCGCGCCGCTGCCCGGCAAGGGCGAGGTGCTGTGGCGCTCGCTGCTCGTGACGAGCGGTGACATCGTCGCGTTCGTCGACGCGGACTTGAGGGAGTTCTCGGCGGACTTCGTCTCGGGGATAGTGGGCCCGCTCCTGACCGACCCGGACGTGGCGTTCGTGAAGGCGATGTACGACCGCCCGCTCGGCGAGGCCTCCGGGCAGGGCGGCCGGGTCACCGAGCTGATGGCGCGCCCGCTCCTGAACATGCACTGGCCGCTCCTTGCCGGGTTCGTGCAGCCGCTCGGCGGGGAGTACGCGGCCCGCAGGTCCCTCCTGGAGCGGCTGCCGTTCCCGGTGGGGTACGGGGTGGAGCTGGGGCTGCTCGTCGACGCGCTGCACACGGTCGGCCTGGACGCGCTCGCCCAGGTGGACGTGGGCGTACGCAAGCACCGCCACCAGGACGGGCAGGCGCTCGGTCGGATGGCGGCGGCCATCTACCGGACGGCGCAGGTGCGGCTCGCGCGCGGACACCTCGTACGTCCGGAG
>NZ_WMBF01000289.1:0-8049 GCF_019400875.1 Streptomyces anatolicus
GAGGGGGACGCCGAGCCCGAGGGGGCCGGCGGCTTGGGGGCGGCCTGCTTGCGCGGCGCGCCGGGCTTGGCGGCGGACTTGCCGTTGCCACCCTGCTGGAATGCGTCAGTCAGTTTGCGTACCACGGGCGCCTCGATCGTCGAGGACGCCGAACGTACGAATTCACCGAGTTCTTGAAGCTTGGCCATGACGGCCTTGCTCTCTACCCCGAACTCCTTGGCGAGTTCGTATACCCGGACCTTAGCCACTTCGCTCCTTTTAGGTCCGGGTTACGCCGGACCGTCGCTACTTCATGGGCGTACTCATCGCGTGCTCATCGAGTGCTCATCGCAATCTCGACCTACTTCCAACTCGCGGAATACCAAGGCCGCACGGGGTTCCGTGCGACCACGTCTTACGTTGCCTGCTGGTCGGCTGTCTCGATCGCCCGGCGCAACGCCTGAGTGTCGAGCGGCCCCTGGGCGCGGAAGGCCCGGGGGAACGCCCGGCGGCGGACCGCCAGGTCGAGACAGACCAGGGCGGGGTGCACATAGGCACCCCGGCCGGGCAGCGTACCGCTTGGATCGGGGGCGCAGGCGCCCTCTTTCGCCACGATGCGCAGCAGTTCGCTCTTGGCCGCTCGCTCCCGGCACCCCACACACGTGCGCTCAGGGCATGCCCGGGCTGGCGTCCGGCCAGACACGCTCAAGTCTACCTCCCCGCACCGACCTCACCCCTTTGGGGCAAAAATCGAACGGCTACTCGCCACATACTGTCGTGATCCAAGCGGTGCGCGCCCGGATTTATTCCCGCCTACTGGTCGGCGGGCTGCTCGGTGTCGGGCCTGATGTCGATGCGCCAGCCGGTGAGCCGGGCGGCCAGGCGGGCGTTCTGCCCCTCCTTGCCGATGGCGAGCGACAGCTGGTAGTCCGGCACGGTCACCCGGGCCGAGCGGGCGCCGAGGTCGACGATCTCGACCTTGCTGACGCGGGCCGGGGAGAGCGCGTGGGCGACCATGTCCGCCGGGTCGTCCGACCAGTCGACGATGTCGATCTTCTCGCCGTTCAGCTCGGCCATGACATTGCGCACACGGCTGCCCATCGGGCCGATGCAGGCGCCCTTGGCGTTGAGCCCCGAGCGCGTGGAGCGCACGGCGATCTTGGTGCGGTGGCCGGCCTCGCGGGCGATGGCCGAGATCTCGACGGAACCGTCGGCGATCTCGGGCACCTCGAGCGCGAAGAGCTTCTTGACCAGGTTCGGGTGCGTGCGCGACAGGGTCACGGACGGGCCGCGGACACCCTTCGCCACCCGGACGACGTAGCTGCGAAGGCGCATCCCGTGGGGGTACTCCTCGCCGGGGACCTGCTCCTGCACCGGCAGGATGGCCTCCAGCTTGCCGATGTCGACCAGCACGTTCTTCGGGTCGCGGCCCTGCTGGACCACGCCGGTGACGATGTCGCCCTCGCGCCCGGCGTACTCACCGAGCGTCGCGTCGTCCTGGGCGTCGCGCAGCCGCTGCAGGATGACCTGCTTGGCGGTCGTCGCGGCGATGCGGCCGAAGTCGGACGGCGTGTCGTCGAACTCCTTGGGCTCCTGGCCCTCTTCGAGATCCGCCGGGTCCTCCGTCGCCCACACCGTGACGTGGCCGCTCTCGCGGTCCAGCTTCACGCGTGCGCGGCGGAAACTGCCTTCCGTACGGTGGTAGGCGATGAGGAGGGCCGACTCGATCGCCTCGACGAGCAGGTCGAAGGAGATCTCCTTCTCCCGTACCAGACCCCGCAGGGCACTCATGTCGATGTCCACGGCTACGCCTCCTCCTCTTCCTTCATGTCCTTCTCGTCCTTCTTGTCCTTGCGGTTGAACTCGACCTGCACGCGCGCCTTGTCGATCTCGTCGAAGGCGATCCGGCGGGCGGTGGCCTTGCGGCCCTTCACACCGGGCACTTCGAGGTCGAGCCCGTCGTCGTCCACCGTGAGGATGCGGGCGACCAGCTCGTCGCCCTCGGTCAGCCGGAACTTCACCAGGCGGTCCACGGCGCGCAGGTAGTGGCGGTGCTCGGTCAGCGCGCGCTCGGCGCCGGGGGAACCGACCTCGAGGTCGTACTCCCCCTCGCCCATCGCGTCGGTCTCGTCGAGCTTCGCGGAGAGCAGGCGGCTCACTTCCGCGATCTGGTCCAGATCCACGCCGTCGTCCGAGTCGATGACGACTCTCAGCACTCGCTTGCGTCCGACCGAGGCCACTTCGATCTCTTCGAGATCCAGGTCCTGGGAGCTGACGAGCGGTTCCAGTAGTTGCCGCAGCCTCTCGCTCTGGGTGGTGCTCATCCGGGTGACTCCTCGGCCGCGTGTGCTGTTGTGATTTCGTTGCAAGTCTGCGTGTCAGGTCAAAGGGTATCCGGTCCCGAGGGGTGTTGCCGCCCACCGGAGGGGCGATGTGCCGCCCGTCCCGAGCCGATCACGCGTACGGAGACCGTCCGAAGGTACGGTGATCACCGGGCCCGCGCCCACACCCTGCCTTTGCCGGCCTGTGTCCGCCTGCTGTCTGTCTGCTCGCTCGCGCCTTTTGGCCTTCCTTACGAGGACGTCTGCCGTGCCGCCGTATCCCACCGCCCCGCGGTCCCGCCCGGGACCGCGCCGCAGGAGCCTGTTCGCCGGGGCCGCGGGCATCGCCTCCGCGGCGCTGCTCACGGGCTGTTCGGACGCCGCCGACTCCGGCGCGCAGGACACGTCCGCCGCGCGCCGCCTGCGCGCCCGGGCGGCGAAGGACAGCGCGGAACTGCTCCGGCGGTACGACGCCGTCCTCGCCGCGCACCCCTCCCTCGCCGGGCGGCTCGAACCGCTGCGCGCGGAGGTCGACAAGCACGTGGAGGCGTTCGGAGGCGGCAAGGCCCCGGCGTCCCCCTCCCCGTCCGGGTCGGCTTCCGGCGCCGCCGCGCCGGACCCGGAGCCTTCCGTGGCCCCGGACCCCGACAAGGCGGTGCGCGACCTCGCCGACGCCGAGCGCGCCCTGGCCGACCGGCGGGGAGCGGCCCTGGTCGACGCCCCGGCCGAGCAGGCCAGGCTGCTCGCCTCGGTGGCCGCCGCCGGGGCGGCGCACGCGTATCTGCTGACGGAGGGCGACAAGAAGTGAGCGAGTCCAAGGACGACGAGCTGAAGGCCGTGCAGGCCGCCCTGAGCGCCGAGCACGCCGCCGTGTACGGCTATGGGGTCGTCGGCGGCCGGATCGGCGAGGGCCGCAGGGACGAGGCGCGTACCGCGTACGACGCACACCGCGCCCGGCGCGACGAGCTCCAGCGTGCCGTGCGCGACCTGGGCGGCGAGCCGCAGCCCGCCGACGCGGCCTACGCGCTGCCCTTCCCGGTGCCGGACGCCGCCGCCGCCGCGCGGCTCGCCGCCGAGCTCGAGGACAGGGTCGCCGGGGTCTACTCCGATCTCGTACGCGCTTCCTCGGGCAGCCGGCGCGGCAGTGCCGCCGGGGCGCTGCGCGAGGCGGCGGTCCGGGCCGCGCGGTGGCGCGGCGGGAGCGTAGCCTTCCCTGGGCTCGCCGAGCGGTCCGTGCCATCCGGCTCCTCGGCTACGGCGACGCCCAAGGCGTGACCCTTGACGCCAAGGGCGTAACCCTTTAGGAAGGAACGACTCGCGCATGGCTTTCGAACCGCCGCGACGCCTGGTCACCGCACTGGGCGAGACGGCGCAGGACGGCGACGACTGGCTGGCGAAGCTGCCCGGGGCAGTGGAACAGGCCGTCGCACTGCGCGAGTTGACCGTCGAGCGGGTCCATGTCCCCGGCGGGCGCAGCGGCCTCGTCGTGATGGTGCGCCGGGCCGACGGCACGCCCGCCGTGCTCAAGCTCGTGCCGCCCCGCTCGCGTCCCGAGAGCGAGCGGGCCGCCCTCGCGCACTGGGGCGGCCTCGGCGCCGCCCGGCTGCTCGACCCCGAGTGCGCGGACGGGGCACTGCTCCTCGAACGGCTGCACCGTGATGTGTCCGTGCGCTCGCTGCCGGAGGCCAAGGCGCTGCTCGAAGCGGCGGGGACGCTGCGGCGGCTGTGGGTGGAGCCGCCCGCCGGGCACCGTTTCGAGACGGTCGCCGAGCGGACGGGACGGCAGGCCGAGGCGATGCGGGCCTCACGTGACGCGGAGGTGGCGCCGCTGGTGGACGCGGCCCTCGCCGCCCGGGAGGAGCTTGTTGCCGCGGCGCCGATGGAGCCTCGGTTGCTGCACGGCACCTTCCGGCAGAGCAAGGTCCTCGCCGGGGACCGGGTGCCGTGGCTGGCCGTGGGGCCCGACCCGGTGGTCGGTGAGACCGCGTTCGATCTGGCGCGGCTCGTCCGGGACCGGGTGGAGGATCTGATCGCCTCGCCGTCCGGGGCGTCGATCACCCGTCGGCGGGTGAAGAAGCTGGCGGAGTCCCTTGAGGTGGATCAGGAGCGGCTTCGGGGGTGGACGCTCTTCCGGGCCGTGGAGTCGGGGGTGCGGGCCCTGCGGGTGGGGCGTCCGCAGGATGCGGAGCTGCTCCTGGAATTCGCCGGGTGGCTGTAGGCGGTCGCGCCGGTGCGGCGCCGTCTCCTGGGGCTCCGCCCCAGACCCCGCTCCTCAAACGCCGGAGGGGCTGACTCTGCCAGCCCCTCCGGGACGCTATGACTACGCCGTCAGGCGGGAGACGGCCTCTTCGACCGTCATCTCCTCGCGCTCGCCCGTGCGGCGGTCCTTCAGTTCCACGATGCCCTCGGCGGAGCGGCGGCCCGCGACCAGGATCTGCGGGACGCCGATCAGCTCGGCGTCGGTGAACTTCACGCCCGGGGAGACCCCGGCCCGGTCGTCGACCAGGACGCGCGCACCCGCGGCGCCCAGCTGCTCGGCGACGTCCAGGGCCAGCTCCGTCTGGAGCGCCTTGCCCGCGGCGACCACGTGGACGTCGGCGGGTGCGACCTCCTTGGGCCAGCACAGGCCCTTGTCGTCGGCGGTCTGCTCGGCGAGCGCGGCCACCGCGCGGGAGACGCCGATGCCGTACGAGCCCATGGTCACGCGGACCGGCTTGCCCTCCTTGCCGAGGACGTCCAGCTGGAAGGTGTCGGCGTACTTGCGGCCGAGCTGGAAGATGTGGCCGATCTCGATGGCGCGGTCCAGCTTGAGGCCGGTGCCGCAGTTGGGGCACGGGTCGCCCTCCTCGACGACCACGACGTCCAGGTAGTCGTCGACCTCGAAGTCGCGGCCGCAGACGACGTTCTTCGCGTGCTTGTCCTGCTTGTTGGCGCCGGTGATCCAGGCGGTGCCGGGCGCGACGCGCGGGTCGGCGATGTAGCGGACCTTGTCCAGGCCCTGCGGGCCCACGTAACCGCGTACGAGGTCGTCGCGGCCCTCGAAGTCCTCGGCGGTGACCAGCTCGACCTCGGCCGGGGCCAGGTGCTCGCCGAGCTTGCCGAGGTCGACCTCGCGGTCGCCGGGGACGCCGACGGCCACGATCTCGCCGTCGACCTTGACCAGGAGGTTCTTCAGGGTCGCGGAGGCCGGGACGCCGAGGTGCTCGGCAAGGGTCTCGATGGTCGGGGTGTCGGGGGTGTCCAGCTCCTCGGCGGGGCCGTGCGCCGAGCCGTCGACCGGGGCGAGCGCGAAGGTGACGGCCTCGGTGTTGGCGGCGTAGTCGCACGCCGGGCAGTCCGCGAAGGTGTCCTCGCCGGCCGGGGCCGGGGCCAGGAACTCCTCGGACGCCGAGCCGCCCATGGCGCCGGAGATCGCGGAGACGATGCGGTAGTCGAGGCCGAGGCGCTCGAAGATGCGCTGGTAGGCGCCGCGGTGCAGGGCGTACGCCTCGGCAAGGCCCTCGTCGGTGGTGTCGAAGGAGTACGAGTCCTTCATCTGGAACTCGCGGCCGCGCAGCACACCGGCGCGGGGGCGGGCCTCGTCGCGGTACTTGGTCTGGATCTGGTAGAGGATCACCGGCAGGTCCTTGTAGGACGAGCACTGGTCCTTGACGACCTGGGTGAAGATCTCCTCGTGGGTGGGGCCGAGGAGGTATTCGGCGCCCTTGCGGTCCTTGAGGCGGAAGAGCAGGTCGCCGTACTCCTCATAACGGCCGGAGGCCTCGTAGGGCTCCTTGGGCAGGAGCGCCGGGAGCAGCACCTCCTGGCCGCCGATGGCGTCCATCTCCTCGCGGACGACGCGGGCGATGTTCTCGTAGACCTTCTTGCCGAGCGGCAGCCAGGTCCAGATGCCGGCGGCGGTGCGGCGGACGTAGCCGGCCCGGACGAGCAGCTTGTGGTTGAGCGTCTCGGCGTCCGCCGGGTCGTCGCGCAGTGTCTTGACCATCAATCGGGACATGCGCTGGACCTGGGCCATGATCAACTCCTGCTACAAGGGGATCCCCTCTGCTCGGCACGGCCGAGAGCGTGGGGAGGGTAATGAACAGGAGGTTAGCCGGGGCGCGGGCGCGGGCGGAAATCGGTTAGGGCTCAGACCCGGCGCGGCAGGGGCAGCGGGGCGCCCATCACGGCGTACGGCATGGCGGCGCTGGGGAACAGGACGCGGCGGGCCAGGTCCGTGTAGCCCAGGGAGCGGTACAGGCCGCGGGCCGGGCTCTCGACGTCGATCGCGGAGAGGATCGAGCGGGGCTCGGGGACGCCCTCGGTGATGGTGGTGATCAGGGTGCGGCCGATGCCACGGTTCTGGTGGCCGGGGTGCACGTGCAGCTCGGTGATGACGAAGGAGTCGTCGAGCCAGTCGTCCACGTGCCGGCCGCGGAGGTAGGGCTCGACCACCGTCGACCACCAGTGGTGGCGGTCGTTGGGCATGCCGTAGACGAAGCCGACGAGCCGGCCATCGGGGGTGGTAGCGCCGAACGAGCGGGCGCCCGGATACGTGAGGTGGCGCAGGACGATCTGGCGCCGGACGGCCACCTCGTCGTCGCTCAGCCCGAAGGCGTGGGCCTGGACGTCCAGCGCTTCGTCCACCCGGGTGGCGAGGTCGAGGGGCCCGATCACGACATCGTCAGTCATGGGGCGACCCTACTTCGCGCTGCCGCGCTTCTGAACAGGGCGCTCGGGGTGGTCCTGGTGCCGGGGACGGGGCGGTCCGGGGTGTCAGAAGAGGACGCTCATGAACGCGCCGACCTCCTGGAAGCCAACGCGTCGGTACGCCGCCCTGGCCGCGGTGTTGAAGTCGTTGACGTACAGGCTCACGACGGGGGCGACGTCGTCGAGGGCGTAGCGCAGGACGGCCGCCATGCCGGGTGCCGCGAGGCCTCGGCCGCGGTATTCGGGCGCCACCCAGACGCCCTGGACCTGGCAGGCGTGGGGGGTGGCGGCGCCGATCTCGGCCTTGAAGACGACCTTGCCGTCCTGGTCGAGGCGGGCGAAGGAGCGGCCCGCGCCGACGAGTTCGGCGACGCGGGCCTGGTAGAGGAGGCCGCCGTCACCGGCCATCGGCGAGACGCCGACCTCCTCGGTGAACATCGCCACGCACGCCGGCATGATCGTGTCCATCTCGTCCTTGCGGACGCGGCGGACGTACGGGTCGGGGGTGATGTCGTCCGGGAGGCGGTCGGTGACCATCAGGGGCTGGCGGGTGCGGACCTCGCGGGCGGGGCCCCAGGACGGTTCGAGGAGGCGCCACAGCTGGGCGGTGGCGGTGGCCGGGCCGACGATGGAGGAGCAGCGGCGGCCTGCCCTGCGGGCGCGGTCGGCGAAGCCGCGGACGGCTCGCGGGGTCGCGCAGATCGGGACGAGGTTGGCGCCCGCGTAGCAGAGGGACTCGAGCATGCCGTGCTCGTACCAGCCCCACATCTCGCCGCCGAGGCGCCAGGGGTCGAGGCCGGCCACCTGGACGCGGGCGGTCACGAAGGCGTTGGTGACGGGCTCGCGGTCGAGCACGGCGAGTGCGGCGTCCAGGTCACTCGGTTCGAGGACCCGGGTGGTGGTCTGAGTCAACACGTGCGGGGGCCTCACCATACGGTTTGCTGATCTCCGCACTGTACCTGGCGGGGGCGCCTTGTGCGGGGGTGCCTTCTGCCGACCCGGGTGAGCCCGGGGGGCTCTGCCTTCGACGGGGGTCTTGCGGGTTGCCCTCCCCTCGCAC
>NZ_WMBF01000028.1:0-28163 GCF_019400875.1 Streptomyces anatolicus
CCCCCATCCACCTGCGCACGGTCACGTTCGCCCACCCGCACGCGATCGAACTCAACGACCGCGTCCAGCGTGAATACGCGGAGCGCTACGGCGACGAGGGCGACGCGACCTTCCTCGACCCGACCATGTTCGAGCCGCCCAGGGGGCTCTACCTCATCGCGTACGACGACAGCGACACCCCGCTGGCCACCGGCGGCTGGCGCGCGATGGACGACCCCGAAACGGGCTACGACGCCGGCGACGCGGAGCTGAAGCGGATGTACGTCACACCCCAGGCCCGCGGTCTCGGCCTGGCCCGCCGCATACTGGCGGCCCTGGAGGACGACGCGAGGGCGGCGGGCCGCGTCCGCATGGTCCTGGAGACGGGCACGAAACAGCCGGAGGCGATAGCCCTCTACGCCTCGAGCGGCTACACCCCCGCCCCCACCAAGTTCGGCCACTACCGCTTCACCGACCTGAGCCGCTGCTACGTGAAGGCCCTGTAGCTCCGGTCCGGGCCCGGACAACGCAAAGATCCCGCCCAGTTCGATGAACTGGGCGGGATCTCATGTGCAGTGGACCTGTGGGGATTTGAACCCCAGACCCCCTCGATGCGAACGAGGTGCGCTACCAGACTGCGCCACAGGCCCTTGCAACGAGTGAAACTCTAGCATCCCGATCCGGGTGCTTGGAAATCCGTTCCCTGGCTGGTCAGCCGGGGCGGACCCGCGGCGTCTCACTCGTTGGCGGCGCGGGGGCGGCCCCCGTCCTCGTACTGGTCGAACAGCGGCGTGCGGCCGCGCTCGCGGGCCCGGCGCGCGGACGCCGCCCGGCGCTTGTCGCTGCGGCCTCCCACGGGGTCCGCGCCCTCGGCGGCGTCGATGTCCCCGGGACCCTCGGCGGCGGGCTCCACCGTGCTGGAGCGCGCCGAGCTCCACGCGTCCGGGGCGCCCAGGTCGACGCTGCCGGTGGCACGCGGGGCAACCGGGGCGGTCACGTACGTGGGCAGGGGGACCGGGACCGGGTCCCAGCTGTCGCCGCGGCCGGGCCCGTGCTGGCGCTCGCGCTGCTGGTCGACCCACTCGGCGTGGTCGGTCTGCTCGACGAGGGCACGGCGGTCGGCGGCCAGCGCGGACAGGCCGGTCTCCGTCTCGGGCCCGGCGGCGTCCGCCTCCTCGACGACGGGCTCCGCGCTCGCGGGCCCGCGCCGGGGCTGCCGCTCGCGCAGCCGCTGCGCCGCGTCCTCGGCCCGCCGCTGGTCCATCACGTAGGTGAAGCGGCGCCGCTCCTGGCCGCGCAGATAGACGATGTACGCGCTCAGCAGCACCGCGGGCCCGGCGGGCGCCCACAGGAACGCGAGGCCGCCGACCCCGGCGACGACCGCGCCCGCCGTGAAGGCGAGGAAGAGCAGCATCGTCGTGCGGCGGCGCCGCGCGAGGACCTTCACGCGCCGGGCGCGCGCGGCGGCTTCGGCCGACGCGGCGCGCCGCGCGGGCGAGACCGTGGCGCGCGGAGGCTGCTCATGTTCGGGTTCGGGCTCGGGGCGCGCCTTCTGACGGACCGGCGGCTCGGCCTGCCGGACCGGGGGCTCGGCATGCGCCGCGGACGGCTGAGGCCGCTCCTGCTCGGGCTCCGCCTCGTCGACCGGAGGCGCGACGAAGGCCCGGACGTCCACCGAGCCGGTGAAGTCGTCCGGGTCACCGCGCGTCTCGCCGTCCTCGGGCGAGCGGGCTTGCAGGTCCTTGGCGTATCGGCGCTCCATCCCCGCCCGTCCGGAAAGCAGCCGGATGGCGGTGCTGAAGCGTTCCGTCGGACGGGCTTCGTTCAGCTCGTCCTGCCTACGGAGCCACATCGGCACCAAGTAGGCGGCCCAGGCCCCGACGATGACTGCGTAGATGAGGCCGCTGCTGCTCACGCTCACACGGTAGAGGGGTTTCGTTGAGGCCATCTGCCAATTGCGTCGGTGTGTCGCACGATCTGGCTGATATCTCGAACTTTTTTTGTGACTGATGCGATCACCAGGCAGTCGGCGGCGGGAAAATTAATGCCCGAGCCGATCAATTTCGAACACGTATTTCATTAGGCCGTGTTCCGAGGTCGCGCCCGGTGCCAGCGGCGCAGCAACCCCTCCGGCGCCTCTTCGGCGGTGAGCGCGAAGACGAGGTGATCGCGCCAGGCCCCGTCGATGTGGAGATACCGCGGCCGCAGCCCCTCCTCGCGAAATCCCAGTTTCTCCACGACCCGGCGGCTCGGCGTGTTCTCGGGGCGAATACAGACCTCGATACGGTGCAGCCCGACCGCGCGGAAGCAGTGGTCCACGGCGAGCGCGACGGCGGTCGGCATGACCCCGCGGCCCGCGACGGACTCGTCGACCCAGTAGCCGACGTGGCCCGAGCACATCGACCCCCAGGTGATGCCCGCCACCGTCAACTGCCCGACGAGGCGGCCCTGGTACTCGATGACGAACGGCAGCATCCGGCCCGCCGCCGCCTCCGCGCGCAGATGGCGGACCATCTGGCGGTAGGTGGGGCGGTGCACGATCGGGCCGCTGGCCGTGGGCGGCGGGATCGTGGCCTCCCAGGGGCGCAGCCAGTCGCGGTTGCGCCGGTTGACCTCACGCCACGCGCGCTGGTCGCGCATCTTTATCGGGCGGAGGGTGACATCGCCGTCCGTCAGCTCGACGGGCCAGGAAGGGCTGTTCAGCTCGTACCCCCCGCTGGTCCGGGATGGTCGCCGCCGCGCAGCTGGTCGACGGCGTGCCGCAGCAGGGGCTCGAGGACGGCGAGACCGTCGCGTACGCCTCCCGTGGAACCCGGCAGGTTCACGATGAGCGTGCGGCCCGCGACCCCGGCGAGACCCCGGGAGAGCACGGCGGTGGGGACCTTGTCGCGGCCGTACGCGCGGATCGCCTCCGCGATGCCGGGCACCTCGTGGTCGATGACGCGGCGCGTGGCCTCCGGAGTGCGGTCGGTGGGCGAGATACCGGTGCCGCCGGTGGTGACGACCACGTCGAAGCCCGCCGCCACGCCCGCGTGCAGGGCCTGTTCCACGGGGTCGCCGTCGGGGACGACCTGGGGTCCGTCGACGGCGAAGCCGAGCGCGGTCAGGGCCTCGGCGATGATCGGGCCGCCCCGGTCGGCGTAGACCCCGGCGGCGGCGCGGTTCGACGCGGTGACGACCAGCGCCCTGTACGGGGAGCGCGGGCCGCTCATGCCCCGGCTCCTTCTCGGCTCCAGTCTCCCGACTTGCCGCCGGTCTTCTCCTCCACCCGTACGTCGGTGATGACGGCGCCCTTGTCGACGGCCTTGACCATGTCGATCACCGTGAGGGCCGCGACGCTCACGGCGGTGAGGGCCTCCATCTCGACGCCCGTACGGTCCGTCGTCTTCACCGTGGCGAGGATCTCGACGGCGTCGTCCGCCACGGAGAGGTCGAGCTTCACTCCGGAGACGGCCAGCGGGTGGCAGAGCGGGATCAGGTCAGGGGTGCGCTTGGCGCCCATGATCCCGGCGATCCGGGCGGTGGCCAGTGCGTCGCCCTTGGGCACGCCTTCGCCCCGCAGGAGCTCGATCACCCGCGGCGAGACCAGGACACGGCCGCTGGCGCGGGCGGTGCGCGCGGTCACGTCCTTCGCGGAGACGTCGACCATGCGGGCCGCGCCCGCCTCGTCGATGTGGGTCAGTCGCTGCTGCTCAGGGCCGGGGGTGTCCCCCCGGGAAATCGCGGTCATGTGCTGTGGCGCTCCCGGTCCGGGCCCCGCGCGGTGCGGCGCGCACGGGCCTGTTGTGCGCGACACGGTACCGCGCGGGTGGCGTTCTCAGCCGAGCAGGACCACTTCGACGGCCGTGCCGGGCTCCACCGACGTGGTGTCCTCGGGGACGACGATCAGCGCGTTCGCCTGGGCCAGCGCGGCGATCAGATGCGAGCCGGAACCGCCGACGGGCGCCACGGTGGCCGCCTCCGCGTCATAACTCCCCCGAAGGAACTGGCGGCGCCCCGAGGGCGAGCGCAGCGCCTCGTCGGCGGCCAGCTCCGCGCGCGTGGTGGCCCGGTGGACCTCGGGGAGGCCCATCAGGGTGCGGATCGCGGGCCGTACGAACAGTTCGAAGGAGACGTACGAGGAGACGGGGTTGCCCGGCAGCGCGAGCAGCGGGGTGTGGTCGGGGCCGATGGAGCCAAAGCCCTGCGGCTTGCCCGGCTGCATGGCGAGCTTGCGGAACTCCACGCCGCTGCCCGCCCCGATGCCGGTCTCCTCGTCCGGGTCGCCGATGGAGGTCAGGGCCTCCTTCACGACGTCGTAGGCGCCCACGCTGACGCCGCCCGTGGTGACGATCAGGTCGGCGCGGATCAGCTGGTCCTCGATGGTGGAGCGCAGCGTCTCGGCGTCGTCGGCTACCGCGCCCACGCGGTAGGCGATGGCTCCGGCGTCGCGGGCCGCGGCGGTGAGGGCGAAGCTGTTGGAGTCGTAGATCTGGCCGTCCGCCAAGCTCTCGCCGGGCTGGATCAGTTCGCTGCCGGTGGACATGACGACCACGCGCGGGCGCGGGCGCACCTTGACCGTGCCGCGCCCGACCGCGGCGAGCAGGGCGATCTGCGGCGGGCCGAGGACCGTGCCCGCGCTCAGGGCGCGGTCGCCGGCCCGCACGTCGCTGCCCCGCGCGCGGACGTGCGCGCGTGCCTCGGCCGGGCGGTGCACGCGGACCTCGCCAGAGGCGCCCTCGGGGGCGGCGCTGTGGGCGCGCATCCCGGAGACGGGGCCCTCGCCGAGGCCTCCGTCGGTCCACTCCACGGGGACGACGGCCTCGGCGCCGGGCGGCAGCGGGGCGCCGGTCATGATGCGGGCGGCCTGGCCCGGGCCGACGGTGGGCTGCTCGCCCGCGCCCGCGGCCACGTCCCCGATGACGCGCAGGACGGCGGGGAACTCCTCGCTCGCGCCCGCGACATCGGCGACCCGTACCGCGTACCCGTCCATGGAGCTGTTGTCGAAGGGCGGCAGCGAGACGGGCACCGTGACGTCCTCGACGAGGACGCAGCCCTGGGCGTCGAGGAGTTGGAGTTCGATGGGTTCGAGCGGGCGGACGGTCGTGAGGATGTCGTCCAGATGCTCTTCCACCGACCAGAGCGCGTCCTGGCCGGCGGTCGGTGTCGTCGTGCTGCTGCTCAAAGTGCTACATCTCCTCGGTGACGTAACGGCGAAGCCAGGCCTTGAAGTCCGGCCCCAGATCTTCACGTTCGCACGCGAGTCTGACAATGGCACGCAGATAGTCACCCCGGTCGCCGGTGTCATAGCGGCGGCCCTTGAAGACGACGCCGTGCACCGGGCCGCCCACCTTCTCGTCCGCGGCGAGCTGCTGGAGGGCGTCGGTGAGCTGGATCTCGCCGCCGCGCCCGGGCTCGGTCGTGCGCAGCACGCCGAAGATGTGGGGGTCCAGGACATAGCGGCCGATGATCGCGTAGTTGCTGGGGGCGTCGGCGGTGTCGGGCTTCTCGACCAGGTCGGTGACCTTGACGACGTCGCCGTCCTCGGTGGCCTCGACGGCGGCGCAGCCGTAGAGGTGGATCTGCTCAGGGGCCACCTCCATGAGGGCGATGACGCTTCCGCCGTGCCGCTCCTGGACCTCGATCATGCGGGCGAGGAGGGGGTCGCGCGGGTCGATGAGGTCGTCGCCGAGGAGGACGGCGAACGGCTCGTGGCCGACGTGCGGAGCCGCGCACAGGACGGCGTGACCGAGTCCCCTGGGGTCGCCCTGGCGGACGTAGTGCATCGTCGCGAGGTCGCTGGACTCCTGGACCTTGGCGAGGCGCGCCTCGTCGCCCTTCTTCAGGAGGGCCGACTCCAGTTCGTAGTTGCGGTCGAAGTGGTCCTCCAGCGGGCGCTTGTTGCGGCCCGTGATCATGAGGACGTCGTCGAGACCCGCGGACGCGGCCTCCTCGACCACGTACTGGATCGCCGGCTTGTCGACGACCGGCAGCATCTCCTTGGGGGTCGCCTTGGTGGCCGGCAGGAAGCGGGTGCCGAGCCCTGCCGCCGGAATGACCGCCTTGGTGATCCGGGGGTGGGGGGCGTGAGACTCAGTCATGCGGCCACCATATCCGGTACGTATGTGCGGAATCTGCGTATCCGGATAATTCAATGGCATATGCGCCGACCAGGAAGGATTTGTGAACACCCCATGACCGGAACCGAGGCCGACGGCCAGCCAACCAAGCGCGAGTTGCGGCGAGGCCTCCTCGCGGTGAGAAGCGGGTTGACTGCGGATGACGCGCAAGAGGCGGCGGCGGCTCTCGCCGAGCACGCGCTGGAGCTGACGGAATTGGCCGGCGCGCGGACGGTCGCGGCGTACGTCTCCGTGGGGAGCGAGCCCGGCACGCGCGCACTGCTCGATGCCCTCCACGCGCGCGGGACGCGCGTCCTGCTGCCCGTACTGCTCCCGGACAACGACCTGGACTGGGCCGCCTACGAAGGCCCAGGCTCCCTCGTCCGCGTGCGGCACCAGGGCAAGATCGAGCTGCTCGAGCCCTCCGGAGCGCGCCTCGGCCCCCAGGCCGTCCTGACGGCGGACGCCGTGCTGCTGCCGGGGCTCGCGGTGGACGAGCGCGGGGCCCGGCTCGGACGTGGCGGCGGGTCGTACGACCGGGTCCTCGCCCGGCTCGAGCGCTCGGGCGCCGACCCCGCGCTCGTGGTGCTTCTGTACGACCGTGAAGTCGTCGCGCACCTCCCCGTGGAGGCGCACGACCACCCCGTGCACGCCGTCGTGACGCCGTCGGGGGTGCGCCGCTTCCGCTGAGCGCCGCTTCCGCTGACCCCCGGAGGAGCGTCCGGAACGCCGAAAGGGCCCTCCACGCGTGCGTGGAGGGCCCTTTCAGGTGCTGCCGGTCCCGGTCAGGGGCGCAGGACCAGCTTGTCGCTCGTACTCGTCTCGACCTTCTTGTCCGAGTAGGCCCACGGCAGGAGTTCGCCCTTGGCCCACTTGTCCGTCTGGTCGGTGTAGTGCGCGTTGTACGCGTGTCCCGAGGCACCGGTGAGGTTGATCCACTTGGACTTGTCGAAGTCCTTGAGGTTCACCACCATGCGCATCGACGGCACCCAGACCACGCCGTAACCGCCCGCCGCGTTCCAGCCGGTGGCGTTGACCGCCGCCTCGCCGCCACCGAGGTTCCAGGGGCCGCGGTTGAGCACGTACTGCAGCCAGCCGGGCCCCTCGGTGCCGAGCGTCTGGTTCTTCAGCTGTAGGCGGTGCAGGCGGCCCCAGCTCCAGGTGTCGGCGTCCTTGCCGAGCTTGGCCGTCAGGTCCCAGCGCGCGTCCTCAAGGGCCCGCTTGAACAGCTGGTCGCGGTTCTTGGTCGCCTTGTCGGTACGGGTCGCGGGCGCCTTCCACCAGTCGTTGGTCTCGTCGTCCAGAATCTTGCGGACCACTTCGTAGTAGCGGTCGCCGCCGTCGGGCTGCGCCGAGTCCGCGTCGCGCTGGCCGCACTCGCGCACCTTCTTGCCCTCGTCGGCGGGGCCGGTGTTGCCGGCCGGCTCGACGTTCAGGCACTGGCCCTTGACGCGCAGCTCCTTGGGGAGCTTGTTGCCGAAGGCGAGCTTGAGGATGTTGCGCCAGACCGAGTTGAAGTACGCGGCGGCCGCCGAGTCGGCGTCCTGGGTGTAGTCCCAGCCCTCCAGGAGCTTCTGCGCCTCGCGTACGTACTTGTCCTTGACGTCGATCTTCAGCAGCTTGGGCACGAGCAGCTTGGCGATCTCGCTGCTGTTGTCCATCTGCATGAGGCGCATGTCCTCGGTGGAGACCTTGCCGCCGTTCTTGATCTTCGACTGGATGAGGTCGTCGATCCGCTGGCTGCGCGCGCCGTAGCCCCAGTCCGAGGTGAGCTTGTACGGGTACTTGGCCTTGTCGCTGTCGTCGATCACGGCCTGGTTGGCGGTGACGATGTAGCCGCGCTTGGGGTCGTACTCGTAGGGCAGCGCGTCCTGCGGGATGTAACCCGTCCAGCGGTATGCGGGGTCCCAGCCGGGCGCCGGGAGCGAGCCGTCGCCCTTGCCGCGGGTGGGGATCCTGCCGGGCGCCTGGTAGCCGATGTGGCCCTTGGTGTCGGCGTAGATCAGGTTCTGCGAGGGCACTTCAAAAGAAGCAGCCGCCTTGCGGAACTGCGTGAAGTTCTCCGCCTTGTTCAGCTCGAAGACGGCGTCCATGGACTTGCCGGGGGTCAGCGCGGTCCAGCGCAGCGCCACTCCGTAGCCGTCGCCCCGGTCGGGGGCGGCGGTGTCGACATGGGCCTTCTTGCCGACCTTGACCAGTTCGTCGTTGCGGTCGGAGATCAGCGGGCCGTTGTTGGTCTCGCGGACCGTGATCTTCTTCTCCTTGCCGCCCGCGACCTTGATGGTCTCCACGCGCGAGGTGAAAGGCAGCACCTTGCCGTCGTACTGGTAGCCGTCCCCGGTGAACTTCTCCAGGTAGAGGTCCGTGACGTCGGCGCCCAGGTTCGTCATGCCCCAGGCGATGTCCTTGTTGTGGCCGATGACCACGCCCGGCATGCCGGAGAAGGTGTAGCCCGAGACGTCGTAACCGCACTTACTGGAGACCGACCGGCAGTGCAGGCCCATCTGGTACCAGACGGAGGGCAGCTGCGGCGCCAGGTGCGGGTCGTTCGCGAGGAGCGGCTTGCCGGTGATCGTGTGCTCGCCGGAGACGACCCAGGAGTTCGAGCCGATGCCGTTGCCGCTCGGGCCGAGGATCGCGGGGACCTCGTCAAGGGCGTCGGAGACCCCTGAGAGCTGCGACTGGAGGCCGTCCGGGGCCTGGGCGCCACCGGCGAGGCCGGAGCCCGCCGCGCCGCCCGTACCGCCCGTGCCGCCGGTCCCTGTCGCACCGCCGGCGCCTGCCGCGCCACCCGTGCCGGGGGTGCCGCCCGTGCCGGTCTGCGCGCCGGTGGCGGTGCCCTTGGCGTCGTACTCCTTGGTGACGCTGTCGAAGGCGCCCTCCCGTACGACGGGCTTGTTCCGCTTGAAGGGGTACTCGGGGTACAGGTCCTTGATTTGCGACGGGCCGAGGCGGCTCGTCATCAAGGAGCGGTCGATCTCGTCCTCCATGTTGCCGCGCAGGTCCCAGGCCATCGCCTTGAGCCAGGCCACGGAGTCGACGGGCGTCCACTTCTGCGGCTTGTAGTCGTTGGTGAAGCCGAGCGCCGCGTACTCGACGGAGATGTCCTTGCCGTCCTTGCCCGCGAGGTAGGCGTTGACTCCCTTGGCGTACGCCTGGAGGTACTTCTTCGTCTCCGGCGAGAGCTTGGAGTCGTACTCCTTCTTGGCGACCCGGTGCCAGCCGAGCGTGCGCAGGAATTCATCGGTCTTGACCTGGCCCTTGCCGAACATCTCGGAGAGCCGCCCGGAGGTCATGTGACGGCGGACGTCCATCTCCCAGAAGCGGTCCTGCGCCTGGACATAGCCCTGCGCCATGAAGAGGTCGGCGTCGGAATCGGCGTAGATCTGCGGGATTCCGTTTCCGTCGCGCTTCACGTCGACGGGACCCGAGAGACCATCGAGCTTGATGGTTCCCTTGGTCTGCGGGAAGGAGGCGCGCACGGTGCTGATGCTCCAGTACGCGCCGAAGCCGATGCCTCCGACGATGGCCAGGACCAGGACGATCACGACGAGTCGGGCTCGGCGCCCCTTCTTCTTGCCGGACTTATGACCGGAAGAGGCGGTGGTGTTGGAGGGCATCGCTGTCCTTGCTGTCCTTACGCGAGCGGCAGGGCGGGCTGTGCTGTCGAGTGGGCGGCTCTGGGAGCGCTGGAGCAACCATAGGCGCAGGGCGTTGCGGCTCCGGACGCGGAGTCAGGAACCGGACTCCCGAAGATCGTATGTGCGTTCGAAGACATCAAGAAGGCGTTAACAATTAGGTAAGGTAACGAAGTACTTGGCTCGCAAGAAGTACTTGTGTGCGCGCGGCGGAAGGAACGGCCCCTGACTGTCCACCACCTCAACCAGCTCCTGCTCGTCTGCTCGCTCGTTCTGCTCGTCGCGGTGGCGGCGGTCCGCATCTCGTCGCGCAGCGGGCTCCCCAGCCTGCTCCTGTACCTCGGCATCGGCGTCGTCATGGGCCAGGACGGCATCGGCGACGTCCACTTCGACAACGCCGAGCTGACGCAGGTCATCGGCTACGCCGCCCTGGTCGTGATCCTCGCCGAGGGCGGCCTCGGCACGAAGTGGAAAGAGATCAAGCCCGCCCTGCCCGCGGCCGCCGTGCTGTCGACCGTGGGCGTCGCGGTGAGCGTGGGCGTCACGGCGGCCGCCGCGCACTATCTGGTGGGCCTCGAGTGGCGGCCCGCGCTGATCATCGGCGCGGTGGTCTCCTCCACGGACGCCGCCGCGGTCTTCTCGGTACTGCGGAAGGTGCCGCTCCCCTCGCGCATCACGGGCGTCCTGGAAGCGGAGTCGGGGTTCAACGACGCCCCTGTGGTGATCCTCGTCGTGGCGTTCTCCACGGCGGGCCCCGTGGACGACTGGTACGTACTGATCGGCAAGATCGCTCTGGAGCTGGCGATCGGCGCGGCGATCGGCATCACGGTCGGCTGGCTCGGCGCCTTCGGCCTGCGGCACGTGGCCCTGCCCGCCTCCGGCCTCTACCCCATCGCCGTCATGGCCATCGCCGTCGCCGCCTACGCGGCGGGCGCCATGGCACACGGCAGCGGCTTCCTCGCCGTCTACCTCGCCTCGATGGTCCTCGGCAACGCGCGGCTGCCGCACTGGCCCGCCACCCGCGGCTTCGCCGAAGGGCTCGGCTGGCTCGCCCAGATCGGCATGTTCGTCCTGCTCGGGCTGCTCGTCACCCCGCACGACCTGCTCGCCGACGCCTGGCCCGCGCTCGTCATCGGCCTGGTCCTGACGATGGTGGCGCGCCCCCTGGAGGTCGTCCTCAGCCTGCTGCCGTTCCGCATGCCCTGGCAGGAGAAGGTGCTGCTCTCCTGGGCCGGTCTGCGCGGCGCCGTGCCCATCATCCTGGCCACCATCCCGATGGTGAGCGGCGTCGAGGACAGTCAGCGGATCTTCAACATCGTCTTCGTGCTGGTGGTCGTCTACACCCTCATCCAGGGCCCCACGCTGCCCTGGCTGGCCAGGAAACTGCGGATCGGGGGCTCCCCGGAGGCCGCGGACCTGGGCATCGAGTCGGCGCCGCTGGAGCGGCTCCAGGGGCACCTGCTGTCGGTGGGCATCCCCGAGGGCTCGCGGATGCACGGCGTGGAGGTCTCCGAGCTGCGGCTGCCCGCCGGGTCGGCGGTCACGCTGATCGTGCGGGGAGGCGAATCGTTCGTGCCGCTGCCGACGACGGTGCTGCGGCGCGGCGACGAGCTGCTGGTGGTGGCGACGGACCCGGTGCGGGACGCGGCCGAGAAGCGGCTGCGCGCGGTCGGGCACGGCGGAAAGCTCGCGAGTTGGCTGGGAACCGACGGAGAAAAACACCAATCGTAGGTGGCGGACGTCTCATCCGCTGTAATCACAGGGGCTAATGGGGCCCGTGCCTGTACGATAAAGGGACCAGATCGAACCAACTCTGCCTGAAGCAGAGCTGGCGCGACCGTATGGCGGCCGTGGCGCCCTCGCAGTGGGCCCCGGCATCTACCGCAGTTCCGCGCAAGAGGACAGCTCTCGGCGCCGCCGCCCTACAAGGGGGGCCGCGCTACCAGGCGGCAGAAAGGCACGGGCCGTGGCATCCACGGTCACCGAATCCCGCCCGGGTTACGGACAGCTCCTGCGCACCCCTCGCGCCTGGACGTTCCTGCTCCCCGGCTTCGCGGCGCGACAGCCGTTCGCGATGCTGACCATCTCCATCGTCCTGCTGGTGCAGCACACCACCGGCTCGTACGGTGCCGCGGGCGCCGTCTCGGCCGCCACCGGCGTCTCCATGGCGCTGTTCGCCCCCTTCAGCGGCAAGCTCGCCGACCGGTTCGGACAGCGTGCCGTGCTGGTGCCCGGCGTGCTCGTCCACTCCGCCTCGGTCATCGCCCTGACCGTCCTCGCGCTCTCCGACGCCCCCCTGTGGGCGCTCTTCGTGGCCGCCGTGCCCGCGGGCGCCTCGACGCCGCAGATCGGCCCCATGGTGCGGGCCCGCTGGGGCGTCAAGCTCCAGGACTCGCCGCTCGCCACCACCGCGGCCGCCTTCGAGTCGGTCACCGACGAGCTGACCTTCGTCCTCGGCCCGCTCCTGGCGACCGCGCTGTGCACCGGTATCGACCCCTCCGCCGGCCTGCTCACCGAGGCCGGGCTCACCCTGGTCGGCGGTCTGCTGTTCGCCGCGCAGAAGAGCACCCAGCCGCAGCCGTCCTCGCAGCACGAGGAGGGCCACGCGCGCGTGGAGCACGTCTCGGCACTGCGGATCCCCGGAGTGCGCGTCCTGATCGTGACGTTCCTCGGGATCGGCGCCGTCTTCGGCGGCATGCAGGTCTCGCTGGCCGCCTTCACCGAGTCCATCGGCGAGCCCGGCCTGAACGGCGTCCTGTACGGCACGTTCGCCGCCGGGAACATGCTCTCCGGCCTGGTCTGCGGCGCCCTCGCCTGGAAGGTCTCGCCGCAGCGGCGCCTGCTCGTCGCGTACGCGGCGCTGACGCTGATGGCCTCCGGTCTGTGGGCCGCGCACTCCGCGCTGCTCCTCGCCGGGATCGGCCTGCTCGTCGGTGTCTGCATCGCGCCCGCGCTGATCACCGGCTACACGCTGGTGGACAAGCTGGTCCCGCCGACCGGCCGCACCGAGGCCTTCACCTGGCTCACCGGCGCGGTCGCGCTCGGCCAGGCGGCGGCCGTCACGGTCGCCGGACAGCTGGAGGACCGCCTCTGGGACGGGGCCGGATTCCTGGTCCCGCTGGGCGGCACGGCACTGGCCCTCGTGGTCCTCGTGACGCTGCGCTCGCGGCTCGTTCCCAAGGCCCCGGGCCGCACGGTGGCACGTGGCGTCGGTCACCGCGTGCCGGTCACAGTGGACTGATCTCGCGGAATACGTCACTATGGATCGTCGTTAGCACTCATCGAGTGAGAGTGCCAGGAGGAAGCAAGTGCCGACGTACCAGTACCAGTGCACCGAGTGCGGCGAGGGCCTCGAGGCGGTGCAGAAGTTCACGGACGACGCCCTGACCGTGTGCCCGAGCTGCGACGGACGCCTCAAGAAGGTGTTCTCGGCGGTCGGCATCGTCTTCAAGGGCTCCGGCTTCTACCGCAACGACAGCCGCGGCTCGTCGTCGAGCAGTACGCCGTCGACTTCGACGCCGGCGAAGTCGTCTCCGTCCACGTCCGCGTCCGACGCGAAGTCCTCTTCGTCGACGGCTTCCGCGTCGTCGTCTTCGTCGGCCTCGTCGTCGTCCGGCTCTTCGTCGGCGTCTTCCAGCTCGGCCGCGTAGGGCTCTGTCGGCTCGGGTCGCTCAGGGCTTCCAGCTCGGCCGCGTAGGGCTTTCTGGCTTTTCCTTCGGGACCTCGCCGTTCATCGACGGCGGGGTCCTCGGCGTGTCGGGGGGGCGGATACTGTGCGGCCCATGGTGAACACGGCGAACGCGACGCGGGCCGAGATCGGCGTGATCGGCGGCTCCGGGCTCTACTCCTTCCTCGACCGCGTGACCGAGGTCCAGGTCGACACCCCCTACGGAGCCCCGAGCGAGTCCCTCTTCCTCGGCGAGGTCGCGGGGCGGCGGGTCGCCTTCCTGCCACGGCACGGCCGCGGCCACCACCTGCCGCCGCACCGCATCAACTACCGCGCCAATCTGTGGGCCTTGCGCTCGGTCGGCGTACGGCAGGTGCTCGGCCCGTGCGCGGTGGGCGGGCTGCGGGCCGAGTACGGGCCCGGGACGCTGCTCGTGCCCGATCAGCTGGTGGACCGCACGAAGGCGCGTACGCAGACGTACTTCGACGGGGTGCCGCTGCCGGACGGCAGCGTTCCCCACGTCGTGCACGTGTCGCTCGCCGACCCGTACTGCCCGGTGGGACGGGCCACCGCGCTGCAGGCCGCGCGCGGCCGTGACTGGGAGCCGGTGGACGGCGGGACGCTCGTCGTGGTCGAGGGGCCGCGCTTCTCGACCCGGGCGGAGTCGCGCTGGCACGCCGCCCAGGGCTGGTCGGTGGTGGGCATGACCGGGCATCCCGAGGCGGCGCTCGCCCGGGAACTGGAGCTCTGCTACACGTCGTTGACGCTGGTCACCGACTTGGACGCGGGCGCGGAGACCGGCGAGGGCGTCTCGCACGAGCAGGTGCTCCAGGTCTTCGCCGCGAATGTGGACCGGCTGCGGGGCGTGCTGTTCGACGCGATCGCCGGGCTGCCGGTGGCCCCGGACGGGGAGCGGGAGTGTCTGTGTGCGGGGGCGCTGGGCGGAATGGATCCGGGGATTCGGTTGCCGTGACGGAACTTCCCCTTCAGGTGAGACGGAACTTCCCCTTCGGGTGAGGGAGTTATCCACAACCGGCGGGTAGTCCACGGGTCTCAGCGGGAATCGGCGCGGGCCTGCATCGTGGGAGCGCAAGCTCAGCTCCTCGCATCGCAGGCGGTGGTTGTCGTGACCCAAGTCCCTTCCCAGGCCCGGCCGTCGGACGGCTGCCCTGTCCCCCACTTCTCCCCCGTGCGGGTGCGCGGCGGGCATCCACGGCTGCGCCGGCTGCTGCGGCACCGGCGGCGGGCCCTGGCCGTGGGGCTCGCGATGACCGCCGCCACCCTCGCGGCCTCGGCCCCGGGGGACGCGGACCGGCTGCGGGGGCCCGCGGCGGCCGAGGGCGCGCGGGAGCCGGAGCGGGGGGCCTTGGAGACGGTGACCGCGCCGGTGCGGATCGCGGACGCGGCGGCCGTGGCGCTGCTGCGCCCCGGCGACCGGGTCGACGTGATCGCCGCCGAGGCGTCACCCGGGAGCGGTGCGAAGCCGCGTGTGGTGGCGGCGGGTGCCCGCGTGGACGAGGTGCCCGAGCAGGCCGAAGGGCCCGCCGAAAGCGGGGCGTTGGTGGTGCTCTCGGTGCCGCGTGACACGGCGGCGCGGCTCGCCGGGGCCGGGGCGAGTGCTCGCTTGGCGGTGACCTTGCGATGAGCGCGACCGTTCACGATCGCACTGGCACCCGGTCACGTCGCTCGTCCGTGCGAGCGAATTGGACAGGCCGGTCACGGTCTGACGTAGGTTGCGAAGTCGTTTGTTCCGCAACCCGCACATGCAACGAAAGGCCTCGTGGTGAGCGAGAAGAAGGAACCGGGCGTCTGGGAGGGCTTCAAGGCCTTCCTGATGCGCGGCAATGTGGTCGACCTTGCGGTCGCGGTGGTCATCGGCGCCGCGTTCACGAACATCGTGAACTCGGTCGTGAAGGGTGTCATCAACCCGCTGGTCGGCGCCTTCGGCACGAAGGATCTCGACCACTACAGCTCGTGCCTGAAGTCCCCTTGCGAGGTGAAGGCGGGCGAGGTCGTCAAGGGCATCCCGATCATGTGGGGTTCCGTGCTCAGCGCGGTCCTCAGCTTCGTGATCACGGCGGCCGTCGTGTACTTCCTGATGGTGCTGCCGATGGCCAAGTACCTCGCGAAGGTCGCCGCCCGGAGGGCCGCGAAGGAGGGCACGAAGGAGGTCATGGAGGTCTCCGAGCTGGAGGTCCTCAAGGAGATCCGCGACGCCCTGGTGGCGCAGCGCAGCGCCGGGCAGAGCGGCCCGGGACAGGCGGGTCAGGGACAGAGCGGCCCTGGGCAGGGCGGCCCTGGGCAGGGCGGCCCTGGGCCGAGCGAGCGCTAGCGCGGGTTCAGAGGTGGTGGGGCGGCTTCTCGTCGAGGAACCGCGCGAGGTCGGCGGCGCTGTCGCCGCCGGACTCGGCCCGCTCACCCCACCCTCGGTCCGTATCGTCCGAAGACTGCTGCGACAGCGGATCGTCAAAGATCAGCGCGTGCTTCGGCTTCTTCGGCTCCTCCGGATCGCGCGATTCGGGGGCGGGGGCGGTACTCATGCTTCCAGGGTACGTCGCTCCGGCCCGGCGCCCGCCGTCATACGGCTGCGAGGCCCTGAGCAGCGAAGATCTCCTTGGCGTCGGCTATCTGCGCCGGGCTTGGCGAGGGGGTGGCGCGCAGCGTGAAGTCCTTGCCGAGCGCGTCCCACTTCGCCTCCCCCAGCTTGTGGAAGGGCAGCACGTCCACGCGCGGGACGTTGCCGAGCGAGGCGGCGAAACGGGCGACGCCCTCGACGTTCGCCGGGTCGTCGGTGAGGCCGGGGACGAGGACGAAGCGCACCCAGACCTCTTTGCCGAGGGCGGCCAGTCGGCGGGCGAAGTCGAGGGTGGGCGCCAGGGGGCGGCCTGTGACCTTCTCGTAGGTCCCGGGGTGCCAGGACTTGATGTCGAGCAGGACCAGGTCGACGTCCCGGAGCAGGGCGTCGGTGGCGCGGGCGCCGAGGTGGCCGGAGGTGTCAAGGGCGGTGTGCAGTGCCAGCTCGTGCTTGAGCCGGTGCAGCAGTTCGCCGGTGAAGACGGGCTGCAGGAGGGGTTCGCCGCCGCTGACGGTGGCTCCTCCCCCGGCGGCGGAGATGAACGTCGTGTACTTGGCCGCCTCCGCGATCACCTCGTCGGCCGTGGTCCGCTTGCCGTCCCGCATCCGCCAGGTGTCGGGGTTGTGGCAGTACAGACAGGTCAGCGGGCACCCGGAGAGGAACGCGACGAAGCGGCTGCCGGGGCCGTCGAGGCCGGTGGACAGGTCCCAGGAGTGGACCGAGCCGGTCACGGGGCGGTGGGTCGCGGCCGCGGCCGGGGTGGCCGCGTCCTCGTCGCGGGCCCGAGGGCGTATGGGGATGTCGGTACCGAGCAGGGTTGCCATGGCGTAACTCCCGGACTGCCGGCGGCGGGCTCAGAGAGAGCCGTGGAAGGTGCGGTTGATGACGTCGAGCTGCTGGTCGCGGGTGAGCCGGATGAAGTTGACCGCGTATCCGGAGACCCGGATGGTCAGCTGCGGGAAGTTCTCCGGGTGCTCCATGGCGTCTTCCAGGGTCGCCTTGTCCAGCACGTTGACGTTCATGTGGAAGCCGCCACTGGCCATGAAGCCGTCCAGGACACCGGCGAGGTTCGCGACCCGCTCCTCGGGGGTGCGGCCGAGCGCGTCCGGGGTGATGGTGTTGGTCAGCGAGATGCCGTCCTCGGCGTCGTCGTAGGGCAGCTTGGCGACGGACATCGCCGAGGCAATGTAGCCGTGCTCGTCGCGGCCGTTCATCGGGTTGGCGCCCGGCGCGAAGGGGGTGCCCGCGCGGCGGCCGTCGGGGGTGTTGCCGGTCTTCTTGCCGTAGACGACGTTCGAGGTGATGGTCAGCACCGACTGGGTGTGGACCGCGTCCCGGTAGGTGGGGTGCTTGCGGATCTTCTCCATGAAGTCGTGCACGATGCGCCGGGCGATGTCGTCGGCGCGGTCGTCGTTGTTGCCGTAGGCGGGGTAGTCGCCCTCGATCTCGTAGTCGACGGCGAGGCCGGTCTCGTCGCGGATGACCTTGACCCTGGCGTGCTTGATCGCCGACAGGGAGTCGGCGGCGACCGAGAGACCCGCGATCCCGCAGGCCATGGTGCGCAGGATCTCCTGGTCGTGCAGCGCCATCTCGATGCGCTCGTAGGCGTACTTGTCGTGCATGTAGTGGATGACGTTGAGCGCGTGCACGTACGTCCTGGCGAGCCAGTCCAGCATCGCGTCGTAGCTCCGCGCGACGGTCTCGTACTCCAGGTACTCGTCCTCGATGGGCGTGAAGCCCTGGACGACGGTCTTGCCGGACTTCTCGTCGCGTCCGCCGTTGATGGCGTAGAGGAGTGCCTTGGCGACGTTCACGCGGGCGCCGAAGAACTGCATCTGCTTGCCCATGGCCATCGCCGAGACGCAGCAGGCGATCGCGGTGTCATCGCCGTACTTGGGCCGCATCAGCTCGTCCGACTCGAACTGGATCGCCGAGGTGTCGATGGCGACCTGGGCGGCGAACTCCTTGAAGCCCTCGGGCAGTTCCCGCGACCAGAAGACCGTGAGGTTCGGCTCGGGGGCGGGGCCGAGGTTGTAGAGGGTCTGCAGGGCGCGGAACGTGGTGCGCGAGACCAGCGGGCGGCCGTCCTCTCCGATGCCGGCCATGGACCAGGTGACCCACGTCGGGTCTCCGGAGAAGCCCTCGTTGTACTCGGGGGTGCGCAGGAAGCGGACGATGCGGAGCTTGATGACGAAGTCGTCGATGAACTCCTGGGCGTCGGTCTCGGTGATGCGGCCGGCCTCGATGTCCCGCTGGAGGTAGATGTCGAGGAAATTGTCGATGCGGCCGATCGACATGGCCGCGCCGTTCTGCTCCTTCACGGCGGCGAGGTAGGCGAAGTACAGCCACTGGATGGCCTCGCGGCCCGTGGTGGCGGGCAGGGAGATGTCGTGGCCGTAGGACATCGCCATGGCCTTCAGTTCCTTGAGGGCCTTGATCTGCTCGGAGATCTCCTCGCGCCCTCGGATGACGTCCTCGGTGGCCCACTCTTCGCCGAGGGCGGCCTTGTCGGCCTCCTTCGCGGCGATCAGGCGGTCGACTCCGTAGAGGGCGACGCGGCGGTAGTCGCCGATGATGCGGCCGCGGCCGTAGGCGTCGGGCAGGCCGGTGATGATGCCGGAGGAGCGGCAGGCGCGGATCTCGGGGGTGTAGGCGTCGAAGACCCCTTCGTTGTGGGTCTTGCGCAGGTGGGTGTAGATGTCCCTGATCTCGGGGTCGGCCTCGTAACCGTAGGCGTTGAGGGCGCCTTCGACCATCCGCCAGCCGCCGTTGGGCATGATGGCGCGCTTGAGCGGGGCGTCGGTCTGGAGGCCGACGATCAGGTCCCGGTGGTCGGCGGCGGTGCCGTCGATGTAGCCGGGCTTGAAGGCGTCGATGCGGGAGGGGGTCCTCACGTCGACGTCGTGGATGCCGCGCTCGATCTCCGTGGGGAACATGGAGAGGAGCTTCTGCCAGACCTGGGTGGTGCGTTCGGTCGCGCCCGCCAGGAAGGAGGCGTCCCCTTCGTAGGGGGTGTAGTTCTGCTGCACGAAGTCGCGGACGTCGACGGTGTCCCGCCACAGGCCGCCCTTGAAGCCGTCCCAGGCCTTGCCATCCCAGGCCTCGTCGCCCCAGGCCTCGCCGTTCACGATTGCTTCCGCAGGAGTGGCAGTCATGACCCGCACCTTCCGTCTCGCTTCTTCGCTCTGCCCCCATTCCACTCCTGTGGGATCGATCAGAGGGGTCGCAATGGTCCTCAGTTCGGGGCCGAACGTCCTGACCTGGCAGAGAGCCGGGCCGGGTGGTCACCCACCCGGCCCGGCCCGGCCTCACCGCTCACGCCACCCGGGGCGTCAGCTCGGCGACTCGGCGCCCTTGCGGGCGTAGAACCACCAGGCGACCGCGACGCAGCTGACGTAGAAGGCGACGAAACCCCACATCGCGCTGGTCACGGCGAAGTTGGCGAACATCGCCGGGATGAAGAAGAAGCCGTACGCCGCGATGGCGGAGGTGAAGCCGGTGACCGCGCCCGCCTCCATCTCCGACTGCTTCAGCGCCTTCGCGTACTCGGGCGTGCCCTGTGTGAGGCCCTTCAGGTGCTGGTTGCGGAAGATCACCGGGATCTGGCGGAACGTGGAGCCGTTGCCGATGCCGGAGAAGAAGAACGCGCACAGGAAGCAGGCGAAGAAGCCCCAGAAGTTGCCGTTGTCGCCGCCGGAGGGCAGGAAGTTGATGACACCGATGATCGACAGTGCCATGCCGACGAAGGAGATGATGGTGACCCTCGCGCCTCCGATCTTGTCGGCGATCCAGCCGCCCGCCCAGCGCGCGAGCGCGCCGACGGCCGGTCCCATCCAGGCGTACGTGGCCGCGGAGTAGGCCGCGTCGATCGGGGTGAACGTGGTCTTGATGAGCATCGGCAGGGCCGCGGCGAAGCCGATGAAGGAGCCGAACGTGCCGACGTAGAGCCAGGTCATCAGCCAGTTGTGCTTGCGCTTGAAGATGATCTTCTGCTGGCTGAAGGGGGTGGAGGCGACCTTCAGGTCGTTCTGGCCGAACCACGCGACGGCGGCCAGGATCACCAGGACGGGCACCCAGAGGAATGCGGCGTTCTGCAGCCAGACCGGTGTGCCGTCCGCCTTGTGCTGGGCGGAGCCGACCGCGATGACCGAGCTGGTGATGACGATCGGGGTGACCAGCTGGACGACGGAGACGCCGAGGTTGCCGAGGCCGCCGTTGATGCCGGTCGCGTTGCCCTTGTCCCGCTTGGGGAAGAAGAAGCCGATGTTGGCCAGCGAGGAGGCGAAGTTGGCTCCGCCGACGCCGCACAGGGCCGCGATGGCGATCATCACTCCGTACGAGGTGTCGGGGTTCTGGACCGCGATGCCGAGCCAGATCAGCGGGATGACCAGGACGACCGTGGAGAGCGCGGTGAACCGGCGCTGGCCGATCATCGGGCCGAGGAAGGTGTAGAGGATCCGGGCCGTGCCGCCGGTGAGGCCGGGGACCGCCGTCAGCCAGAAGAGCTGGGAGGTGGAGAAGGTGAAGCCGACGTCGGCGAGGTTGGTCGCGGTGACCGACCACACCTGCCAGACCACGAAGGCGACCAGGAGGGCGGGGACGGCGATCCACAGGTTGCGGGCGGCGACCTTCTTGCCGGTGGACTTCCAGAAGAGTTCGTTCTCCGGCTCCCAGTCGGTGATGGTCCGGCCGGGGCGGTACTGCGCGGGGGTGTACGACGTGCCCGTGGGCGGGGTCCGCGTCTCTTGGGCGGCAGGCGATGTCATGTTGGTTCCCGGTTCGCTCAGGGTCCCGACCTTGCCACGGGGCCTGACCCTTCCAAGGTCGCCGTCGGCGGGCTGTGGCGGCAGAGTCGTAGGGCATGCGGGGGCGAGCCCAAAGGCATGAAGGTCAGGGGGACTTCGGACCCCGTGCGCCGCCCGGGTGGCCCTCCTGCCTCGCGGGGCGGCGCAGCCCGGTTCGCGGTACGCCTTCTGCTGTGGTGGACGCATGACGTCCACTTCTGGCTCTTCTTCCGGCTCTTCCGGCTCGACCGGCGCTGGCTCACCCGGCTCTTCCGGCTCATCCGGCTCGACCGGCGCTGGCTCACCCGGTTCACCCGGCTCTTCCGGCCCACCGGCCTTCGCCAAGCCCCTCCGCCCCCTCCTCGCCCGCGGGCGCGACGAGAAGCACCGTGCCGCGACGCCACTCGAACTCTTCTTCGATCTCTGTTTCGTCGTGGCGGTGGCGCAGGCCGGTGCCGAGCTGGTGCACTCCGTCGCCGAGGCGCACGCGGGCGAGGGCATCCTCAACTACGCGATGGTCTTCTTCGCGCTGTTCTGGGCCTGGGTCAACTTCTCGTGGTTCGCTTCCGCGTACGACAACGACGACGTGCTGTACCGCGTGGTCACGCTGATCCAGATCGCCGGTGTCCTCGTCTTCGCCGCCGGGGTCTCCAAGGCCTTCCAGGACCACGACTTCCTGCTGATCTGGCTCGGCTACCTGATCATGCGGATCGCGCTCTCCTCGCAGTGGCTGCGCGTGGCCAGAGCGGCGAGGGGCGCCGAGCGCACCACTGCCCTGCGGTACGCGGCAGGTGTGGTGATCTGTCAGATCGGCTGGTCGGGGCTGCTGTTCCTGCCGCAGGGCGCCCGGCCCTGGCTCTTCCTCGTGATGGCGGTCGCCGAGATGTGCGTGCCGGTGGTCGCGGAGCGGGCGTACACGACGGCCTGGCACCCGCATCACATCTCGGAGCGGTACGGCCTGTTCACGATCATCGTGCTCGGCGAGACGATCGCGGCGGCGACGGTCGCGGTGAAGTCGGGCATCGAGGAGAACGACGCCCTCGACGAACTCCTGCCCATCGCCGCGGGCGGGCTGCTCATCGTCTTCGCCACGTGGTGGATCTACTTCGTCGTGCCCGCCCATGGCCGGCTGCGCGGCAACCGTCAGGCGTTCCTGTGGGGTTACGGCCATTACGTGATCCTCGGCTCGGCCGCGGCGATCGGCGCCGGGATCGAGGTGGCGGTCGAGCAGGCCGTCGGCAAGGCGCACATCTCGACCCTGGCCGCGTCGGCCGCGGTGACGGTGCCGACGGCCCTGTATCTGCTCACCGTCTGGGCGCTGCACTCCCGGTACTTCAAGGTGGGCATCGCGCAGCAAATGGTGCTGCCGGTGAGTGCGTTGGCGACGCTGGCGAGTACGTTCGCGGGGCGGTGGGCGGTGCTCGTGGCGGGCATCGTGGCGGTGGTGACGGTCGCGACGGGGGTGACGCTCACGGCCCGGATGAACCGTGCGGCCCGGCCGGGAGGGTCCGCGTAGGACGCAGCCCGGCCCGCATAAGGCGCCGCACGGCCCGCCTAGGGCGCCGCGATCGGTACGCGGGGCCGCCGCACACGGTACGCGGAGCCGGTGCGCGTGGTACGCATCGTCGTATGACTACTGACTCCCTGACCGATGTGGCGGGACTGCGCGTAGGGCACGCCACCCGGCGCGGCGGCGGGCAACTGACGGGCACGACTGTCGTGTTGGCGCCCGAGGGCGGGGCTGTCGCCGCCGTGGACGTGCGCGGCGGTGGGCCCGGTACCCGTGAGACCGACGCCCTCGACCCGCGCAATCTGGTGCAGCGAGTCGAGGCCGTGGTCCTCACCGGCGGCAGTGCGTACGGCCTGGACTCCGCGTCCGGCGTGGTCGCGTGGCTGGAGGAGCGGGGCCGCGGGGTGCGGGTCGGCGCCGATCCCTCCCACGTCGTGCCCGTGGTCCCGGCCGCCTGCGTCTTCGACCTGGGGCGCGGCGGTGACTTCAAGGCCCGCCCCGACGCGGCGACCGGCAGGGCCGCGGTGGAGGCGGCCGCCCGTACCGAACCGTTCGCCCCGGTGGAGGAGGGCAACGTCGGGGCGGGGACCGGCGCGGTGGTCGGCAGGCTCAAGGGCGGCATCGGCAGCGCGAGCGTCCGGCTCGACTCGGGCATCACGGTCGCGGCACTGGTCGTGGCGAACGCCTCGGGGTCGGGGTTCGACCCGGCGACGGGCGCGCTGTACGGGGAGTACTTCGCGGGGCGGCGGGTCGGCTACCCCGCGCCGGAGGTCCACGAGGAGGCCACGCGCCGCCTCGCCGACGCCGTGGCCGAGAGCGGACCACCGCCCCTGAACACCACCCTCGCCGTCGTCGCCACCGACGCCGAACTGACCAAGGCCCAGGCGCAGAAGCTCGCCGGGACCTCGCACGACGGCATGGCGCGTGCCGTGCGCCCCGTCCATCTGCTCAACGACGGCGACACGGTCTTCGCCCTCGCCACCGGGGAGCGCCCGCTGGACGCGGGGAGCCCGCTCGCGCTCAACGAAATCCTCGCCGCGGGCGCGGACATGGTGACGGCCGCGATCGTGCGGGCGCTGCTGGCGGCGGAGTCCGTCCGGACGCCGGGCGGCACGTTCCCGGCCTACCTCGACCTCTACGGAAAGGGACGCCACCAGAGCCCATAGAGACGCCACCAGAGCCCGTAAATGTGCCCGCGCTCACACCCCGCGGAGGGAACTACTCCGCGTGTGGGGCCGCTCTTTAGTCGTACTGGATCAGAACACGTACTTGGAGCAGCTCGTGACAAGGTCAGTCATAGTCAACCCCCGGCGCCGTGCCCTGCTGGCAGCCACCGCGCTCGCTGCCGTGGGCGCGCTGACCCTCACAGCCTGCGGCGGAGACGCGGACGCCGACAACGACAAGAAGGGTGCGAGCGCCGCCGCCAAGGGCGCCGACATCACCATCTCCTCCAAGGACGGCGCCACCGACGCCTCGATCAACGCCACCGGCGTCAAGGTCAAGCACGGCAAGCTGACCAGCGTGAAGATGACGTCGGTGACGTCCGGCGCCGCCGTCGAGGGCAGCATCTCCGCCGACGGCACCAGCTGGAAGCCCAAGGCCCAGCTGGAGCGCGGCACCAAGTACAAGGTGACCGCCAACGCCAAGGACGCCAAGGGCAACGCGGCGACGGAGAACGCGACGTTCACCACCGTCTCCTCCGCCAACAGCTTCATCGGCAGCTACACCCCGGACGGCGGCGCCAAGGTCGGCGTCGGCATGCCGGTCTCCTTCAACTTCGACAAGGCGATCACGGAGAAGAAGGACGTCCAGTCGCACATCACGGTGACGTCGAGCAGCGGCCAGAAGGTCGTCGGCCACTGGTTCGGCAACCAGCGCCTGGACTTCAGGCCCGAGGAGTACTGGAAGGCCGGCTCCAAGGTCACCATGAAGATCAACCTGGACGGCGTGAAGGGCGGCGACGGCATCACGGGCGTGCAGCACAAGACGGTCACCTTCACCGTCGGCCGCGCGCAGGTCTCCACCGTCGACGTCAAGACCAAGAAGATGACGGTCGAGCGGGACGGCAAGGTCATCAAGACCATCCCGATCTCCGCGGGCAGCCCGTCGAACCCGACGTACAACGGCAAGATGGTGATCTCGGAGAAGTTCACCCAGACCCGGATGAACGGCGACACGGTCGGCTTCGGCGGGGAGTACGACATCAAGGACGTGCCGCACGCCATGCGCCTGTCCACGTCGGGCACCTTCATCCACGGCAACTACTGGGGTTCGCCGTCCATCTTCGGCAGCGCCAACACCAGCCACGGCTGTGTCGGCCTCCAGGACGCGCGGGGCGCGGGCGACCCGAACACCATGGGCGCCTGGTTCTTCAACAACTCCCTGATCGGTGACGTCGTGACGGTCACCGGCTCCCCCGACAAGACGATCGCCCCGGACAACGGCCTCAACGGCTGGAACATGTCCTGGAGTGAGTGGACGGCGGGCAGCGCGACCTGACGCACCCCCGCGGGGGCGCGTCTCCCGCCTCCCGGCGCGCACCTCGCGCGCCCCTCAACTGAGCGAGCCACGAGGGAACTTCCCTCGTGGCTCGCGCGTTTTCCCGTTCCCGGGCACGATGTCCGACCCAGGGGCTACGGTATGCACTCACCAGGTGACATGCAGCAACGCCGGGAGAAGCCTTGAGCGTTCCGTACGAAACGGCGTACGAGCCACCCGAGTCGCCCGAGCCACACTCTCCGGAGGAGCATCTCGAGCGACTCCTCGGCCGCGCCCTGAACTCCTTCGACCTGCCGGACGAGGTCATACGCCGCCTCGAATCGGCCCTCGCGCACGACAGTTCCCTGCACTCCGCGCACCACAGCGCGGGCCTGCACCGCGAGACGTACAGACACACCTGGCTGCTCGCCGACGCCTCCGTGCTCACCCTCTGGGAGCTGGTCCACAACACCGCGCAGGCCAGCACCCCGACGTATGAGATCTACGCCGACGAGGAGGAGGCGGGCGTCGCCACCTCGCGGCTGCCGCTGCCGCCGGATCCGCCGCCGTGCGGGCGGCCCGTCGCGCTCCAGCTGCCCGCCGACTGCGGGCCCCGGCATGTGTACGCGCCGGACAACTCCGCGGACCACGCGCGCCGCCTGCTGCGCCGCGCGGAGAACGCCGACCGGCCCGGGCAGGACATCGCGCGACTGCTGCGCGCGGCTTTCGCACACCAGATAACGCAGGCGTTCGGCCGCCCCGGCCTGAGCGGCGAGGCGCGCGTGAGCTTCTCGCTCTACGAGCACGCGTTCCTGCTCTTCGACGGCGGCGAGATCAGCCTGTGGGAGGTCGAGCACACGCTCACCCCCGACGGCCGCCACATGTGCGAGGTGTACGCCACCGAGCAGGCGGCCCGCGCCGCGATGGAGCGCAGGGCGAGGAACGCGGCGGCGGGCTGACGGAGCGGGGCAGGCCAGGAGTGCGGGAGCGGGCTAAGAGCGCCGGTCTCCGTACTGACGTACGAGACCGGCGAAGGCGGCCCGCTCGTCCGCGGTGAGTTCCACGGTCTCCACGCGCGGCGGGCCCTGCTGGCCCGGCAGCACGGAGAGCGCCTGGGGCGCGCGCCACACGTCCGCGCCGGGGCGCTCCCTGCGCATCACCCGCACCAGGCCGACGGCCCAGACCGCGGTCGCCACGGCCAGCGCGGCGACGCCTATCTGCTGAACGATCGAGACATCCCGGAACATGCGGCCCAGTAGACAACAAGTCCCGGGACTTCCGACAGGGGGGTTATGAGGCTTAGGTCCTGAAGTGACGCAAGTCGCATATGCCCCTTCCCGTCTCCGGCACCGGATCAGGCGACCGCTCCGCCTCGGCTCAGGCGGACGCGGAAACGCGCTCCCTCTCGCTTTCGGCGGGGGCCGCCTGCGTGCTCGAAGGTGCCGTTCCGCGGGCGCTCTTGAGTACGACCACCGCCGCCGTGGAGACGCAGACCCCCGCAGCGATCGCGACGAGGTAGAGCAGTGGCTGACCGATCAGCGGGACCACGAAGACGCCGCCGTGCGGGGCGCGCAGGGTGCAGCCGAACGCCATCGACAGGGCGCCGGTGACCGCGCCGCCCGCCATCGACGCGGGGATCACGCGCAGCGGGTCGGCGGCCGCGAACGGGATCGCGCCCTCGGTGATGAAGGAGGCGCCCAGGAACCAGGCCGCCTTGCCGTTCTCCCGCTCGGTCTTGGTGAAGAGCGTGCCGCGCACGGTCGTGGCGAGGGCCATGGCGAGCGGCGGGACCATTCCGGCCGCCATCACCGCGGCCATGACCTTCAGGCTGCCGTCGGTCGGGTGGGCGAGACCGCCGACCGCGAAGGCGTACGCGACCTTGTTCAGCGGGCCGCCGAGGTCGAAGCACATCATCAGGCCGAGGATGACGCCGAGGATGATGGCGTTGGCGCCGGAGAGGCCCTCCAGCCAGTCGGTCAGCGCGTTCTGGAGGGACGCGATGGGTTTGCCGACGACGAGGAACATCAGGAAGCCGACCACCGCCGAGGAGATCAGCGGGATCACCACCACCGGCATGATGCCGCGCAGCACGGCCGGGATGCGGACCCGCTGGACGCCGAGGACGACACCGCCCGCGATCAGCCCTGCGGCGAGACCGCCGAGGAAGCCCGCGTTGATGGTGACGGCGACCGAGCCGCCGACGAAGCCGGGGACCAGACCGGGTCTGTCGGCCATGCCGTACGCGATGTAGCCGGCGAGGACGGGGACCAGGAAGGCGAAGGCGAGCCCGCCGATCTGGAACAGCAGCGCTGCCCAGCTGGTGTGGTCCGTCCAGATGAAGTGCTCGGCGACGGACGGCGCCTTGTCGATCTTCCAGCCGCCGATGGCGAAGCCGAGGGCGATGAGGAGGCCGCCCGCGGCGACGAAGGGGACCATGTAACTGACGCCGGACATCAGCCACTTGCGGAGCTTGGTGGCGTAGCCGTCGCTGCTGTCCCCCGCGCTGTCGACGGGGGCCGCGTTGCCTGGGTTGTCCGGCTTGTCCGCCGTCCCCGCCTCCGGGGTGGTCTCGCCGCGGGCGGCCTTTTCGCGGAGCTCCGTGAGGAGTTCCGCGGGGCGGTTGATCGCCGCCTTGACGCCTACGTCGACCGTGGGCTTGCCCGCGAAGCGGGGCTTGTCCCGCACGGGGACGTCATGGGCGAACAGGACGCCGTCCGCCGTGGCGATGACCGCCGGGTCGAGGCGGGTGAAGCCTGCTGACCCCTGTGTCTCCACGGTGATTTCGACGCCCGTCTCACGGGCGGCGGCCTCCAGGGACTCCGCTGCCATGTAGGTGTGGGCTATGCCGGTGGGGCAGGAGGTCACCGCTACCACGCGGAACGGTTCCGGGGTTTCTGGTTCTTCTTCTTCGGCGCTTCGCGCGGGTGTCTCTTCCGCCGCCGGGCCGTTGCCCCGGATCAGGTCCGTCGCCGACTCGGCGTCCGTCGTCGCCCTCAACGCGGCCGTGAACTCCGCGTCCATCAACTGCCGTGCCAGCGACGACAGGATGCTCAGGTGGGCGTCGTCCGCGCCCGCGGGGGCCGCGATCAGGAAGATCAGGTCCGCCGGGCCGTCCGGCGCGCCGAAGTCGATGCCGCGTGCCGAGCGGCCGAAGGCCAGGGTCGGCTCGGTGACGTGCGCGCTGCGGCAGTGCGGGATGCCGATGCCGCCGTCCAGGCCCGTCGGCATCTGCGCCTCGCGGGCCGCGACGTCGGCGAGGAATCCGTCCAGGTCGGTCACGCGCCCCAGAGCCACCATGCGCTGGGCGAGGGAGCGGGCCGCGGCTTCCTTCGTTTCTGCGGACAGGTCGAGATCGAGGTCGAGGTCGACCAGATCCGCGGTGATCATCTCGGTCATCGCGGGCTCCTTGGCTTCATTCGGGGGGCGTGGGGGCC
>NZ_WMBF01000290.1:0-8031 GCF_019400875.1 Streptomyces anatolicus
CACTTCGACTTCGCCTTCAACGCGCTCGCCGTACGCAACCAGGTCCGCTACACCCGCGCCCCCGTCCCCCTGGAGGAGGGGCGGATGGCCGAGACCGAGATCCTCGCCCGGCTCGTGCTCGCCGTCGGCGGCATGCACGGCGCCGATCCGGACGCCGTCGACACCATGGTCGTCGACACCGTCCTCGGCAAAGCCGTCGCCGACCCGCACTCCCCGGTCCACGGCCGCGACCCCCAGGACCTCGCCGGACAGCTCACCGGCGAGAACGGCCCCGAGCGGCGGCTCGACATGATGCTGCGCCTCGGCCCCTACGGCGACGGCTTCGGCGCCCGCCCCGACGGCCTCACCCTGGAGCGGCTCCTCGCCCACCCGCACGGCATCGACCTCGGCCCGCTCCGCCCCCGCATCGGCGAGGTCCTCAAGACCGTCAGCGGCCGCGTCGAACTCCTGCCCGCCCCTATCGCCGCCGATCTGCCGCGCCTCGCCCGCGCCCTGGACACCGCGCCGCACGACCTCGTCCTGGTCGGCCGGCGCCATCTGCGCTCCAACAACAGCTGGATGCACAACGTCCCCGCCCTCGTCGGCGGCTCCAACCGCTGCACCCTGCACGTCCACCCCGACGACGCGGCCCGCATCGGCCTCGCGGACGGCGGCCACGCGCGCGTGGCCGCCGCCGGAGGGAGGATCGACGTACCCGTGGAGGTCACCGACGCCGTCCGCCCCGGCGTGGTGAGCCTGCCGCACGGCTGGGGCCACGACCGCCCGGGCACCCGGCTCGGCGTCGCCGCCGGACACCCCGGCGCCAACGTCAACCAGCTCCTGGACGGCACCCTCCTCGACCCGCTCTCCGGGAACGCCGTACTCAACGGCTTCGCCGTGCAGCTCACCGCCGCGCCCTCGGAGCCGCCGCGTTGACCTGGAGTTTTGCGCTTATTGCTCACGCGTCAACATCTTGTTAACGCTTCACGGCCAGTCCTAACGTCGACCGGACCGCCAGACCTGGTGGGAGTTCGATGGTGAACGTTAGGTAGCCCCCATGCTGACAATCCTCGGATTCGTCATGATCGCCACCTTCCTGGTGCTGATCATGATGAAGAAGATGTCGCCGATCGCGGCGCTGGTGCTGATCCCCGCCCTCTTCTGCGTCTTCGTGGGAAAGGGAGCCCATCTCGGGGATTACGTCCTCGACGGCGTCGGCAATCTGGCGCCCACGGCGGCCATGCTCATGTTCGCCATCGTCTACTTCGGCGTCATGATCGACGTCGGCCTCTTCGACCCGATCGTCCGGGGCATCCTGCGCTTCTGCAAGGCGGACCCGATGCGCATCGTGGTCGGCACCGCCGTGCTCGCCGCGATCGTCTCCCTCGACGGCGACGGCTCGACCACCTTCATGATCACTGTCTCGGCGATGTACCCGCTCTACAAGCGCCTCAAGATGAGCCTCGTCGTGATGACGGGCGTCGCCGCCACCGCCAACGGCGTCATGAACACCCTGCCCTGGGGCGGCCCGACGGCACGCGCCGCGACCGCCCTGAAGGTCGACGCCGCCGACATCTTCGTACCGATGATCCCGGCCCTCGCCATGGGCCTCGTCGCCGTCTTCCTCCTCTCGTACGCACTCGGCCTGCGGGAGCGCAAGCGGCTCGGCGTGCTCTCCCTCGACGAGGTCCTGGAGCGGGAGACGGAGCCCGCCGAGGAGACGGTCCTGGTGGGAACGGGCACAGGCACGGGCACAGGCACAGGCACAGGCACGGGAACGGGAACGGGCGGGGGCGCGGGCGACGGTCGTACGTCCCTGACGAAGAAGACCCCCACCGGCGGATCCGGCACGGAAGCGGACGCGGAGGAGAACGACACCGACGCCGACGACTTCCAGGGGCTCGACCCCCACAGGGCCACCCTGCGCCCCAAGCTCTACTGGTTCAACGCGGGCCTCACCGTCCTGCTGCTCACCGCCATGATCATGGAGTGGCTGCCGATCCCGGTGCTCTTCCTGCTCGGCGCGGCGCTCGCCCTCACCGTCAACTTCCCGCACATGCCCGACCAGAAGGCCCGTATCGCCGCCCACGCGGAGAACGTCCTCAACGTCACCGGCATGGTCTTCGCCGCCGCCGTCTTCACCGGCGTCCTCACCGGCACCGGCATGGTCGACCACATGGCCGACTGGCTCGTCGACGCCATCCCCGAGGGCATGGGCCCGCACATGGGCCTGGTGACCGGGCTGCTCTCCATCCCGCTCACTTACTTCATGTCCAACGACGGCTTCTACTTCGGCGTCCTCCCGGTCCTCGCCGAGGCGGGGCAGGCCCACGGCGTGGGCACCCTGGAGATCGCCCGCGCCTCCATCGCGGGCCAGGCGCTGCACATGTCGAGCCCGCTGGTGCCCGCCGTGTACGTGCTCGTCGGCATGGCCAAGGTGGAGTTCGGCGACCACACCAAGTTCACCGTCAAATGGGCCGTGCTCACCTCGCTCGTGGTGCTCGGCTCCGGGATCCTCTTCGGCATCATCTGATGCCACGCGCGTCGGCCGGGCCCGCCGGCAGGGGCTGGCTGCTGCGCCTCGTCATCGCCTTCGGCTTCGCGCAGGGGGCGGTGTCGATGGCGCGGCCCGCCGTCTCCTACCGGGCCCTGTCGCTCGGCGCCGACGAGCGGGCCGTCGGCGTCATCGCGGGCGTCTACGCGCTGCTCCCGCTCTTCGCCGCCGTGCCGCTGGGACGCAGGACGGACCACGGGCGGTGCGCGCCGCTGCTGCCCTTGGGTGTCGTCCTGATCTCCGGCGGCTGCGCGCTGAGCGGGACGGCGGGCTCGCTCGCCGCGATGGCCGCGTGGAGCGGTGTGATGGGGCTCGGCCACCTCTGCTTCGTGATCGGCGCCCAGTCGATCGTGGCCCGGCAGTCGGCACCCGACGAACAGGACCGCAACTTCGGGCACTTCACCATCGGGGCCTCGCTCGGCCAGCTGATCGGGCCGATCGCCGCGGGCGCCCTGATCGGCGCGGACATGGGCCGCACCAGCGCGCTGGCCCTGCTCGTCTCGGCGGCCGTCGGCGCGGTCTCCCTCGCCTCGCTGTGGCGCATCGAGCACGTGCGGCCGGCGCGTTCCGTCAAGCGCGCCGAGCGGGTGCCGGTGCTGGGCATCCTGCGCGCCCGTGGTGTGCCCGGGGGCATCTTCGTCAGCCTCGCCGTGCTCTCGGCGACGGACATCCTGACCGCCTACCTGCCGGTGGTCGGCGAGCACCGGGGCATCGCCCCCGCGACGGTCGGGCTGCTCCTGAGTCTGCGGGCGGCGTCGACCATCGCCTGCCGCCTGGTGATGACCCCGATGATCCGGCTGCTCGGCAGGACCGCCCTGCTCACCGGCACCTGTCTGCTCGGCGGGCTGCTCTGCGCGGGGATGGCCCTGTCCGTACCGGTGTGGGGGCTCGCCCTGATGCTCGCCGCGCTCGGCTTCTGCCTCGGCGTCGGCCAGCCGCTCTCCATGACGACCGTGGTCCAGGCGGCCCCCGACGGCGCGCGCTCGACGGCCCTGGCCCTGCGCCTCACCGGCAACCGCCTGGGCCAGGTGGCGGCCCCCGCGTCGGCGGGCCTGGTAGCGGGAGTCGCGGGCGTGGCAGCACCTTTCGTGATGCTGGGAGCCCTGCTCCTCCTGGCCGCGACCCTGGCCACACGCTCCCCACGCCCCTGAGGAAGCGCCCCGAAGGGGCGCGGGGAACTGCGCGACCAGCCAAGAACAACCCGCAGGGACAGCCGGTCAACTACCCCTGCGGGCCGGTAAAACTACTGAACAATCTTGAGCAGCCGGTTAGGAGAACCGGAACCCGGGCTGGTCACCACACTGGGCGTGGCCCCCGTCACCAGCGCAGAGGAAACCTGCGCGGGCGTAGCAGCAGGGCGCCCCGCCAGATAGATCGCCGCCGCCCCCGCGACATGCGGCGTGGCCATCGACGTACCGGAGATCGTGTTGGTCGCCGTGTCGCCGGTGTGCCAGCCCGCCTTGATGGAGACACCGGGCGCGAAGATGTCGAGGACCGAGCCGTAGTTGGACCAGCTGGCCTTGGCGTCGTTGCTGCCGGTCGCGCCCACCGTGATGGCGGCGGGCACCCGGGCCGGGGAGGAACTGGAGGCGTTGACGCCCTCGTTGCCCGCTGCGACCGCGTACGTGACACCGTCGGCGATGGAGTTCTTCACCGCGTTGTCCAGCGAGGTGGAGGCGCCGCCGCCGAGCGACATGTTGGCCACGGCCGGGGCACCGGCGGCGTGGTTGCCGGTCACCCAGTCGATGCCCGCGATGACCCCGGCGGTCGTACCGGAGCCGTTGTTGTCCAGCACGCGGACGGCCACGATCTTGGTCTTCTTGGCGACGCCGTACGTCTTGCCCGCGATGGTCGTTGCGACGTGCGTGCCATGGCCGTTGCCGTCCTGGGCGGTGGTGTCGCCGTCCACGGCGTCGTAGCCGTTGACCGCGCGGCCGCTGATCTCCGAGTGCGAGATGCGTACGCCGGTGTCGATGACGTACGCGGTGACGCCGGAGCCCGCCGTGTCCGGGTAGGTGAAGCTGCCGTTCAGCGGCAGCCTGGCCTGGTCGATGCGGTCCAGGCCCCAGGGGGCGTTGGTCTGCGTCGCGGTGGTCCGGACCCGCTGGTTCTGCTCGACGGAGGCGACCGCCGGGTCGGCGGCGAGGCGTCTCGCCTCCGCCGCGCTCAGCTTCGCGGCGTAGCCGTTGAGCGCGGACTTGTAGGTCTTCGTCACCGAGCCGCCGTACTCGGATATGAGGCCCTTGCCCCGGCTCGTGGTCGCCTTGAGGCCCGAGCTCTTCTTCAGCGTGACGATGTAGCTGCCCTTGACCGCGTCGGGGGAGCCCGCCGCGATCACGGTGCCCTCGGTGGGGGCGGCCTGGGCGGGCAGAGCGGTGACCGTGCCGAGAACGGCGGCGGCGGCGGTCGAGATCGCGGCGGCGATCACAGTCTTCTTGCTACGCGGCATTGCCATTACGAGGGAGTCCTCCTCATAGGCGGCGCGCCCGGGGTGGGGCGACGCGACTGTGGGGGGTGTGCGCGTGATCGCACACACAGAAGGGAGCGGTGCGTGCCGCTCCCGTCGCGAGCAGAAGCGTGGCCGCTCGGCAGGGGATAGATCAAGAGGTTGGACGGCTTGTCATGCGTATGTCACGCAACGGAAATCAAATTCCGGACCAAGTCGCGGTGAATGTCATCTTTGGCGGCGCTTCGTGGGACCGGTCGACGAAATGGGACCGGCCGGCGAAAGAAGCGGGTGCCCCTTCGAGGCGCGAGAAAAAAACTTCGCCCGCGATGTCGAGAACCCGTGATCGGCTCCGTCCCCGGGGTGAACGCGACCACAATGGGCCGCACAAGCACCGAGGAGCACACCATGGCCAAGTACCTGCTGCTGAAGCACTACCGAGGCGCCCCGGCCGCCGTCAACGACGTACCCATGGACCAGTGGACGCCCGAGGAGATCTCGGCGCACATCCAATACATGGGCGACTTCGCGGACCGGCTCGAGAAGACCGGCGAGTTCGTCGACGGCCAGGCGCTCGCCCCGGAGGGGGCCTGGGTGCGGTACGACGGTGAAGGGCGCCCGCCGGTCACCGACGGCCCGTTCGCCGAGACCAAGGACCTCATCGCGGGCTGGATGATCATCGACGTGGACAGTTACGAGCGCGCCGTCGAGCTGGCCGGGGAGCTGTCCGCCGCCCCCGGCGCGGGCGGCAAGCCGATCCACGAGTGGCTCGAGGTGCGCCCGTTCCTGACCGCCCCGCCCACCATCACCGAGTGACACGGAGTGACCTCACCGATGGACGAGACCCTGCTCCGGAGTCTCACGCCGAGCGTGCTCGGGATTCTCGTCCGCCGCGGAGCCGACTTCGCGGCGGCCGAGGACGCCGTCCAGGACGCACTCGTCGAGGCGGTCCGCGTCTGGCCCGCCGACCCGCCGCGGGACCCGAAGGGCTGGCTGGTCACCGCGGCCTGGCGCAAATTCCTCGACGCGACCCGGGCGGACTCCGCGCGCCGTCGGCGTGAGGAGCGTATGGACGAGGAACCGGCGCCCGGGCCCGCGCCCGACGCGGACGACACGCTCCAGCTCTACTTCCTGTGCGCCCACCCCTCCCTGACCCCGTCATCGGCGGTCGCGCTCACGCTGCGTGCCGTCGGCGGGCTCACCACCCGCCAGATCGCCCGCGCCTACCTGGTGCCCGAGGCGACGATGGCCCAGCGCATCAGCCGCGCCAAACGCACCGTCTCCGGCGTGCGGTTCGACAGGCCCGGCGATGTCGCCACCGTGCTGCGCGTCCTGTACCTGGTCTTCAACGAGGGGTACTCGGGCGATGTCGACCTCGCCGCCGAGGCCATCCGGCTCACCCGGCAGCTCGCGGCCGCGATCGACCACCCCGAAGTGGCGGGGCTGCTCGCCCTGATGCTGCTCCACCATGCCCGGCGCGCCGCCCGCACTGGTCCCGACGGCGGCCTTGTGCCGCTCGCCGAGCAGGACCGCGGCCGGTGGGACACCGCGTCCATCGCCGAGGGCGTCGGGATCCTCCAGGCGGCACTCGCCCGCGACCGGCTCGGCGAGTTCCAGGCGCAGGCCGCCATCGCGGCGCTCCACGCGGACGCGCCCGCCGCCGAGGAGACCGACTGGGTGCAGATCGTCGAGTGGTACGACGAATTGGTCCGCCTGACCGACAGTCCCGTCGTCCGGCTCAACCGCGCGGTGGCCGTCGGCGAGGCGGACGGCCCGCGCGCGGGCCTCGCGGCGCTCGCCTCCCTCGACGAGTCGCTGCCGCGCCACGCGGCGGTGGCGGCGTACCTCCACGAGCGCGACGGCGACCTGGGGACGGCGGCGAGGCTGTACGCGGAGGCGGCGCGGAAGGCGCCGAACCTCGCCGAGCGTGGCCACCTGACACGTCAGGCCGCGCGGCTCAACGCCCGGCTCAACGCTCGCCGCTGAGCGGGCCGGGGCCGGGGCGCCGCTGCTGGATGAGGGCCTGCGCGCCGCCGCTCTCCCCGCCCGGAGTGCGAACTTCCTGGACGGTCAGGGTCCCGCCTCAGCCCCGCTCCCCGCCCTCGAAGTCCCACACGGCGCGTGGCCCCGGGCCGACCCTCAGGGTCGAGTGGCCGAGCCGCTCCACATGCCGCTGTCTCACGGCGCGGTTGAGCGAGAACGTGGCCTGCCGCAGGCCCACCTGGTCGCGCGGCACGGCGTCGAGGCGGATCGCGGTACCGCCACCGGTCGCGGTGACGCCGCCGCCCGGCGCGGGGCGGACGGTGAATCCGCCCGCGCGCAGCAGCGGCACGGTGTTCTCCAGATCGCGCGCGGTGACCGCGAGGCGGACCGAGGTCACGTCCCGCATCAGGCGCTCGCGGTAGACGTCGGGGAGGTAGCGCTCGCGGCCGACGTCGCCGGGGTAGGAGGCCGGTTCGGTCTTGCCGCGCGGGTCGGCGAAGTACTCGGGACGGTACTCCATCGCCCAGGTGCCGAAGGTGTCGTACTGGCCGCTGGTGAACACGCCGTCGTACCACGGCACCGGGACGCCGTCGCCGAAGTCGCGGGTCTGCCGGAATTCGATCGGGTCCTCGACGCCAAGGGCCCGCAGCCGTTCGAGCACGGTCCCCAGGTCACCGGCGCGTTCGGTCGAGATTCCCATGCCGGCGCTGCCGAGCGGGCTGTCGGGCACGTCGCCCACCCCGAAGATCTCCAGGTAGGTCTCCCGGCCCAGCAGATAGCGGCCGGTCCGGACCCGGCCGTCGGGCCCGGTCGTGGTGCGGACCTGGAAGTCGGCGAATTTCCGGAGATATCCGGAGTGCTCGACGGCGTCGGCGGTCTCCCGGTCGAAGACTCCGTAGGCGTGGTTGTAGAACAGCAGTTGCCGGTGGTGCGGCGGCTGCTCCTCGGCGTGTGCCGCCCTTGCGCCTCCTTCGGTCGCCCCGACGAGGGTGGCGGCGAGGGCCACGGCCAGGACCATGGCCATCCGCAACTTCCGGCGCAGCAGCATGAGGGGGAGCTTAGGGCGGGC
>NZ_WMBF01000291.1:0-8010 GCF_019400875.1 Streptomyces anatolicus
GTTCCGAGGGCGGCGGCTGCCCCGGCCCCTCCCGCTTCGTCACGCTCTCCTCGGCATGGGGCGTCTCGGCGAGGGACGCCTCGGAGGCGGATGGCTTCCCGGCCACGGACGCCTCGGAGGCCGACGCTTTCGCGCCCACGGACGCCTCGGAGGCCGACGGCCCGGCGGCTGGGGTTCTCAGCGCCCAGGTGGGCCGGTGCTCCATGTCGTCCGCCTCGCTCTTGGGGCCGGGCCGCACATCCGGCCTGCGCTCCTGGTGTTCGAAGTCGAGCTGCACGGCCAGCTGGAGGGTGTCCGAGTCCAGTGACTCCCGCAGTGCCCACGCGGGCCCGTGCTGCTCCTTGCGCCCGGCGCCCTCGGCCCGCCCCGCGGGTGCGTCCGGCGTCCCGAGGTCGGCGAGGTCCCCGTCGGTGGCCGCGCCATGGCCCGGCGGCCCGCCGGCGGGAGCCGCCCGCATCACGCGGTACAGCTTGGGCGCCGCGATCGCCACGATCACCGCCAGGCTGGAGATCTCCGCGATACCGGCGCCCGCCAGCCCCATCCGAGGCAGCAGGATCAGCGTGAGGGAGAGGACCAGGACGCACAACAGGCCCTGGAGCCAGGCGATCCCGGACGTCTTGCTCTGCGCCCGCCGCACCGCGAAGTACGTCTCCATGACGACCCGCAGCAGCGCCCCCACCACGAACCAGCGCAGCAGCGGCGTGGCGGCGTCCGCGTACCCCTGGCCGAACATGCGAAGGACGAGCGGCGCGGCCAGGAAGAGCACGGCGCACACCGGCAGCATGATGATCGCCATCCGCCGCAGCGCGGCACGGGTGTTGGCGGCGAGCAGCGCCGGGTCGTGCGCGCCCTCGACGGTCAGTGAGGCGCCCATGTTGATGGCGAGGAGGTTGACGGTCCCGCCGATGGTGGTGGTGATGTAGAAGTACGCGTTGTCGACCGAGCTGACCTGCGAGGCGACGATCACCGGGACGAGGTAGACCACGGCGAGCGAGAAGAGCGAGCCGGTGTAGTCACCCGCGAGGAAGCGGCCGATCTCGCGCAGCGTCGGCGGTTTCGTCCGGCCCGCGGTGGCCTTCACATGGCGGGGCACCAGACGCCGGAAGACCAGCCAGCCGAGCGGGATCACCGATATGAGGATGGAGGCGACCCAGGAGACGAAGACACCGGCGGTGGGGATCGCCGCGGCCATCGCGATGAGCAGCACGAGCTTGGCGACCGAGAAGGCGGTGTTGCCGACGGGCACCCAGAGCGCGTTGCGCAGCCCGGTCAGGACGCCGTCCTGCAAAGTCAGGACCGACCAGGCCACCACGGCGAGTACGAACCCGACGCCGTGCACGGGACCGTGCAGGAAGCGGTACGAGGGCCCCCATAAGTTGAGCGTGAGCAGGAAGACCACCGCGGCGAGCGCCACGGCCACCGAACTGCCCGCGTACGTACGGAAGATGAGCTTGCCCGTGGCGCGGCCCGCGATGGGGATGAACCGCGCCAGGGCACCGGTGAGCGTCAGGGCGGCAAGCCCCGCGAGGAGCTTCATCGCCGCGATCGCCGCCGAGCCCTGGCCGACCGCCGACTCCGAGTAGTACCGCGCGGCGGCCAGCCAGAAGCCGACACCGAGCACGCCGGAGATGCCCGTGTTGAGCATCAGCGCATAGGCGTTGCGGAACAACGGACTGCCGCCGCCCCCGCCGGGCAGGCGCATTCTGCGCGGCCTGCCGGAATTGCCGGACGGTGGCCGACCCCCCGTGTGTGTGACGGAGAAGTCGGCCTGGGCGGTGGTCGTGTCAGACACGGGAACTGATGGCCTTCCGGCGGACCTGTCGGGCTCGGCGGACCATGGTGTACCCCTTGGTCAGGGCATGGTCCCTGGCGAACATACGGGTGAGGGCACGGCCCTCCAGGAGCCGCTCGAACTCCTCGGCTCCGGTGGATCGTCGCACGGTGACCCGCCGCAGCGCGTACGGGCCCTGGGTGCGGCGGGCCAGGGTGTTGCCGACGACGACCGACTGGCCGAAGCCCGCCTCCCTCACCAGTCCACGCACCCGGCGGCTGGAGTAGCCGTACGGGTACGCGAAGGAGGCGGGCCGGATGCCCAGCTCGTCCGCCACGATGTCACGGCAGCGGCACAGCTCCAACCACAGTTTTTCGTCAGGGAGTTGATCGAGTTCGGGATGGGTGTGGCTGTGCGATCCGACCTCCACCCCCGATGCGGCCAGCTCCCGCACCTGCTCCCAGTCCAGCATGACGTCGAGGCTGCCGCCGGTGTAGTGCTCCCCGCGGAGCCAGCCCGTCGTGACGAACAGGGTGGAGGCGAAGCCGTGCTCGGCGAGCACGGGCAGCGCATGACGGTGTACGCCCTCATAGCCGTCGTCGAAGGTGATCAGGACGGGCCGCTCGGGCAGCGCCGCGCCCCGCGCGCGCCAGGCGGCGGCGAGCTGGGCGGTGGTGAGCGGGGTGAAGCCCCGCTCGCCGAGCACCTCCATCTGGTGTGCGAAGGCGTCGGGCGACACCGACAGGTCGTGCGTCGCCTCGCTCGGCAGACGCGCGATCGAGTGGTACATCAGGATCGGCACGGGTCTGCCGCTCGTCTCGCTCATGTGACAGCCCCCTCACCGCCCGTGCGGTCCACGTCTGCCGCCCTGTCGGCGATCTCCACGACGGAGAACGTGGCACCTCCCCTGCGTGCGCGGACACTGCCGAGTAAGTACCCTCCGGCCGCGGCGGCCACCCCCGCCACGATGGCGCCCGCGCGGCCCGCGCCGCCCGGCCGCCCCAGCACCGCGTCCCGCAGCCCGCGGCCCACCCCGGCGGGCAGGACGCGCGTGGTGTAGCGCCGCTCGGACTCGAGCCCCTTGCCGGCGCCGACACTCCGGGACACCAGCGCCTTCGACAGGCCCTCCGCGTACGTCCTCGAACGGAAGTAGCGGAACCGCTCCCTGGCCGCCGGCACCCGGTGGTGGATCACCGAGCGGTCGTCGATCAGCAGGACCGCGTCCGGCTCGGCGCGGGAGAGCCGGATGCAGAACTCCGTCTCCTCGCAGCCGAGCGGCCGTTTGTCGCCGTCCCGGCCGATGCCGGTCGCGAAGCCGCCCGCCACGTCGAAGGCGGAGCGCCGGAAGGAGGCGTTGCCGCCGAGGACGTTGCGCACCCGCGCGCGCCCCTCGGGATGCCCCCTGTACGTACAGCCGACGACCCAGTCGAACTCCTCGGGGAACCAGCCGGGCCGCCGTCCGGACTCCCACAGCGGCATGGTGCGCCCGCCGACGGCGAACACCCGCGGGTCCTCGTACGCCTCGGCGAAGTGGCGCAGCCACTCCCGCTCGGCGACGGCGTCGTCGTCGAGGAAGGCGATGACCGAACCGCGCGAGGCCGCGATGCCGGTGTTCCGTCCCGCCGACAGGCCGCGGGGGCCCGCGTTGGCGAGCACCCGCACCCCCTCGGTCTCCTTGTACTCCCTGGCGAGCCGGTCCAGGAGCGAGACGTTGTGATCGACCACCAGCAGCGTCTCCAGCGCCGGCAGCGACTGCGCGCCCACCGAGGCGACGGCCGCGAGGATGTCCTCCCAGCGGTCCTCGGTGTACACGCAGATGACAACGGAAATGTCTGTGGTCAAGACACCTCTCCCTGGCCCGTGCGGAAGGGTAGGCCTCGCGCCACCTTGCGCCGCCCGCCGCGCCTGCCGCGGCTCGAGCGCTCGGCGAGGATCACCTTCAGTACGCGAAGGCCGTCCCGGACGGCCCTGAGATTGCTGGTGCCGTGGATCCGCAGATACTCGTGGCTGGGGATCTCCTGCACCTTCAGCCCGGCCTTGACCACCCGGATGTTCATCAGGGTCTCGACCTCGAAGCCGGTGCAGTCGAGTTCGATCTTGTCGAGGCAGTGCCGCCAGAAGGCGTTGTAGCCGTAGCAGAGGTCGGTGTAGCGGGCGCCGAACTTGGCGTTGACGACGGAGCACAGGACGTGGTTGCCGAGCTTGCGGATCGGCGTCATGTCGTCCGTGCCGCCGCCGTTGGCGAAGCGGGAGCCCTTGGCGAAGTCGGCGCCCGAGACGAGGGCGGAGACGTAGGAGACGATTTCGTTGCCGTCGGCCGAGCCATCGGCGTCGACCATCACGATGATGTCGCCCGTGCACGCGGCGAAGCCGGTGATCAGGGCGTCGCCCTTGCCCTTGCCGAGCTGGCGGACCACCTTCACGTCCGGCCACAGCTCGCGGGCCACGGTCACCGTGTCATCGGTGGAGTTCCCGTCCACGAGAACGACCTCGTGGATCCAGTCGGGAAGTGTCTTGAAGACGTAGGGAAGATTCTCCGCCTCGTTCATGGCGGGAATCACCACACTCACCGGCGGTGTGATCGCCAAGTGTGTGGAGATCGGGCGGTATTTCCTGGAGATCTCGTCTAACGGGTCCTGGCCGGCATCCGCCGGGCGAACAAAAGAAGTCATGAGTCGGTGGTCCCTCTCGTCCGGTGGACCGCCCGCCCCCGGGCAGTCCGGTAATTGATCCGGTTCGAAAGGGGGGTACTCACTTGAGCATGCCGAAATGGATCTCCGTGCATGCCGAGTGAGCTGGCATTGCGCGGCACGTAACCCGGCTGAAGAGCGATCACCGGGCACGGCACCCCCCTACCGCGCCCCGCAACAGGCACCATCGCGATCTTGAGCCCTCCCCTGATCGCATTGCGTGCTGGGCCGTTGCGGGTGGATGTACGACGGTATTGATGATGAAGACTGTATGGCAAGACCGGGAATATGGCCTCACGTTCTGCATGATTCGAGCAATCTATGCGGTCACATTCGGACTGCTCTATTCCCTGCTCAGCGATCGGATTTTGCCCATCCGCTTGAGCAGTTTGTCGGCCGGTGCGAACAATTCCGGCCTCGACAGCACGGTGTTCCGCAGCGCCCTGACCGGAGCGCGGTGCGCCCTGTGTCCGAGAGCCACCGGATGGCGCAGTGCCACCCACCCCTCGGACACGGTGAGTTCGCGTGTCTTCAGGGAGTCCTTGTATTCCTTCTGGCCACGGCCGAGATCCAGATACGCGATCCCGTCGGCGGTGGCCGCCTCGGCCATGCGCAGATGCAGCGCGAGGCCGGGCGAGTACTTCGAGAACGCCAGGTCGTACGCCGGGAACCAGCAGGCGAGCACCCGCTCGCCGCGCAGCCCGAAGTGCGCGGCGACCGGCACGTCGGCCGCGTACAGCACCGACAGGATCCCGGCGAACGACTCGGTCCTGGTGTGGAAGAGCCGGCGCACCAGCTCCCTGATCCAGGGGTGTGCGAATCGGTCGCTGCGGCCCGTCCTGCGGTACTGGGCGGACTTCCAGGCCATCAGGGTGGCCAGGGCCCGGGGGTCGCGCTCGTCATGGACATAGCGCACCGCCCCATGGTCGCGGCCGAGCCTGCGGTCCTTGGCAAGGGTCGTGCGGGTGAACTTCGGTGAGCGTGCGCGGAGTTGGCCGAGATAGGACTCGTACCCCTCGTCGATGTCCATGACGGGGGAGGGGAAGGAGCCCCGGGCCCCCGCCTCGAACGGTTCCTGCCCGCTCACCAGATGGTCGAACTCCCACATCACGAGCCCGCAGGCCCGCAGCAGCTCCCGGGCGTCCCAGGAGAACCCCGGGCGGTGCACGAGCCCCTGGCAGTCAGAGACGCCGAGCCCGACGGCCCGGCCGACCCCGGAGACGGATCTGTGGAAGGGGAAGAACGCCGCCGGTTCGCCGCCTTCGCGTACGACGGCGATCCGCACTCCGCGCCGCGCGTGCCCCGTGGCGAGCGCGAACTCCGGGGCGAGGAATGGATTGGCCAGCTCGGGCGAGCCGTTGAGATGGGCCTTGGACTGCAGTGCGGTCCACGCCGCCCGGTCGGCGGCGGTCAGCTCGCCGGGGCGGTGCACGGTGATGTTCACGTCAGGTGGTCCGCCTTCTCGCCGTACGGCCGCGCAGGCGCACCGCCACTACCAGCAGAAGGGTGAGCGCGCTCAGCGCGGTGACGGCGACGACCCCGCCGCGCACCGACCACATGTGCAGCGCCAGCATCCCCTGCGCCACGAGGAGGTTGACCGCGACGGCGCCGGCCACGGAGGTCACGGCGCGCCCCCACGGCGCGAGCGTCCCCAGCGCGGCGGCGATCGCCGCGCCGGGCGCGGCGAGGAGGAAGAAGAGGGTGAAGGGCCCGCGCAGCGGCGACTCGAAATCGGCGAGCGCGAGCATCGCGCCGACGGCCCCCACGGCGACGGCCACGCCCGCGAGCAGCGGCAGCAGCTCCCTGCGGCGGTCCTGCCCGCTCCCGCCGGCGGAGATGTCCCCGGTGCCTTGCCCGGTGTCTATCTCGGTGTCTATCTCGGTGTCTGTCTCGGTGTGTTGCTCGATGTCATGCCCCGTGCCTGATGACGATGGCTTGAGCCTGCTGGTCTGCATTGGCGACTTTGCCCCCCGACGCGCCGGATGCCGGGCTTCAATGTCGCGCAGTCCCCGGCGGGCCGTCAAGACGCCGAGGAACCGTGCAGATGTTCCCCGCCAGACTTCCGTGGCGTGGGTGAACTCACCGTGTGCGGTGGGCAATTGATTGACGAATTCATTGACATGGACACTATCGGCGGGCGGGGGTGCGTGCTACCACGGACGTGGCGGAAACCCTGCTAAGGGAGGTTCCATGAGATTGTCCCGGACCACGGCATACCTGTCCTCGCTCCTCCTCTCCATCGCCTTCGCCCTCACCGGGGCCACGGCGGCCCAAGCGGACCAGTCGGCGGCACCCACCGGCTATGTGGCGCTCGGTGACTCCTATTCGTCGGGTGTCGGCGCCGGCAGTTACGACAGCGGAAGCGGTTCCTGCAAGCGCAGCACTCGCGCCTTCCCCGCTCTCTGGGCGGCCGCCCACTCACCCTCGAGCTTCCACTTCACCGCTTGCTCGGGCGCTCGTACGGGTGATGTCGTGGCGAACCAGCTGGGCCCGCTCGGCTCCGGCACCGGCCTCGTCTCCGTCTCCGTCGGCGGCAACGACGCGGGCTTCGCGGACGTCATGACGACCTGCGTACTCCAGTCCGAGAGCAGCTGCCTCTCCCGCATCGCCCAGGCACGCGCGTACGTCGACTCGACCCTCCCCGGCAACCTCGACAAGGTCTACTCCGCCATCAAGGCGAAGGCCCCCGCCGCTCGCGTGGTGGTCCTCGGCTACCCCCGCTTCTACAAGCTGGGCGGCTCCTGCACGGCCGGTCTCTCCGAGCGTGAGCGGGCCGCCATCAACGACGCCGCCGACTACCTCAACACGGCGACCGCCAAGCGCGCCGCCGACCACGGCTTCACCTTCGGTGATGTCACCCGCACCTTCACCGGGCACGAGATCTGCTCCGGCAGCTCGTGGCTGCACAGCGTGAACTGGCTCAACATCGGCGAGTCCTACCACCCCACGGCCGCCGGACAGTCCGGTGGCTACCTCCCCGTGTTCACCTCGGCGGCCTGACCACCGCCTGCGGGTAGCTCGCGTGCGGCGTGGCGGAGGTCCCGCCGGTCGGGGTCTCCTCCTCGCACGTGACCGCGTACGCCACCGCGTTGGAGGCCGCCTCCAAGGGCTCGCGCACCTGCACGCTGATCGAGTCGGTGTGCGTCCCGCCACCCGGGTCGTACGCCGTCTCGACGTGAGTGACCTGCCGCGTCCTGTTGCCTCCCGCGGCGAACGTCAGCGTCTTCCACCCCGGGTCGCCCGGTTCGCCGGACTCCGTGACCCAGCGGTACTCGACGGCGGCCGGGAGGCGCCCCACCGTGAACGTGGCGGTGAACGACGGCGCCTGCCCCGCCGCCGGCGGACAGGGTCCCTCGTACTGGGTGTGGGCTCCGGAGAGGTGCACCTTCACGGTCTGGGCGGGCGGAGCGGTCGTACCGCCGCCGCCCCCGTCCTCGCCCCCGTCGCCGCCATTGCCCGGGGAGCCGTCCGAGGAGTCGCCGCCGCCGTCGCCCTCGCCTCCGCCCGGGGCGCTTGCGTCCGAGCCGCCTCCGCCCGAACCCCCTGACG
>NZ_WMBF01000292.1:0-7991 GCF_019400875.1 Streptomyces anatolicus
CTTGTGGGGGGTGCGGTGTTGTTGGGGAGGTATCGGCGGTTGCGTGCGGGGCGTTGATTCCGGCGCGGGGTCTGGCGCGGGGGCCTGGTGCGGGTTTGTTGTGGCTGGGCGCGCAGTTCCTCGCGCCCCATTGGGGTGGTTGCGCTGGCTCCTCACCTGCGGGTGGGGTGTGGCTGGGCGCGCAGTTCCCCGCGCCCCTTCGGGGGCGCGTCCAGCACCCCGCGCCCCCCAGGGCACTCGGCACCCGTTCACATCCGTCTGCGAACATCCCCAGGTGGACAACCCGAAAGCCGTTCAGCCCCCTGCCCACCTCCTCGGCCAGGCGCCCGGCGCTCCCATCCGGTCCGGGATTCCCGAGCATGGGCGTATTCCCAAGTACTACGCCGTGAAGGCCAGGATCGCCGGTCTCATGGAGGAGTTGGGGGACGGGCAGGCGCTGCCCACCGAGCGGGACCTCGCCGAGCGGTACGAGGTGGCGCGGGAGACCGTGCGGCAGGCGTTGCGCGAACTGCTCCTTGAGGGGCGGCTGCGCAGGCAGGGCCGCGGGACCGTCGTCGCCGGGCCCAAGCTGGAGCAGCCGCTGTCCCTCGCGAGTTACACCGAGGGCGTACGGCGCCAGGGCCGCGCCCCCGGCCGGCACCTCATCTCCCTCGACCGTTTCCCCTGCCCCGCCGCGCTCGCCGCCGAGACCGGCGCCGAGGAGGGCGAGCCCGTCTGGCACATGGAGCGCGTCCTGCTCGCCGACGACGAGCGGGTCGGCCTGGAGAGCACCTACGTCTCCGTGGCGAGGGTGCCCCGCCTCGACCGCGACTTCGCGCCGGACTCGTCCTTCTACGCGTACCTGCGCGACCGGCTCGGCATCTCCTTCGGTGACGCCGACGAACGCATCGAGACCGTCCTCGCCACCCCGCGCGAGGCCCTGCTCATCGGCACGCCCCCCGCGCTGCCCATGCTGCTCATCCACCGGCTCTCCCGGGACACCGAGCACCGCCCGCTGGAGCGCGTGCGGACCCTCTACCGGGGTGACCGGTTCTCGTTCACCACTCATCTCGGCTGAATCCATTCGGGCTGAGCGCCCCTCACCGACAGTCGACCCACACCGATAACGAGAAGGTAACGGGTCTAGGCCAACCTTCCGTGCTCGTTCACCGTCCCGTCGCCGCCCGGCCCCGCCCGGGCCACCCGTCGGCAGGAGCGTTGCCGCCGTGAGAGTCATCGTCGTAGGAGCCGGCGTGGTGGGAACCATGCACGCCTGGCACGCAGTGGAACGCGGCCACGAGGTCGTACAGATCGAGCGCGAGAGCGAGGCCCGCGGGGCGTCCCTGCGCAACTTCGGGCAGATATGGGTGAGCGGCCGCGCGGGCGGCGAGGAGCTGGAGACCGCGCTGCGCGCCCGCGAGCTGTGGGAGGGCATCGGCGCGCGCGTGCCGGGCCTCGGCTTCAGGGCCAACGGCTCCCTGACCCTCGTACGCAACGAACGCGAGCGAGCGGTCGCCGAGGCCGCGCTCGCCCGCCCGGACGCGGCCACCCGCGGCTACCAGCTCCTCACCGCCGACGAGGCACGCGCCCTCAACCCGGCGCTGCGCGGCGACTTCCTCGCCGGGCTCTGGTGCGAGCGGGATGCCGCCGTCGAGCCCCGCACCGCCCAACTCCGGCTGCGCGAAGCCCTCCTGGCCTCCCCGCGCTACACCTTCCTGCCAGGCCGCGAGGTCCGCGAGGTCGTCGGTGAGAGCGCGGTCCGCGACGACCACGGCGACGTACACATGGGTGATGTCGTCGTGCTCGCCACCGGCGCCTGGCTCAGCGGGCTCGTGCGCGAACTGGCCGGGCCCGAGCTGCCCGTGCGCCACGTCCGCCTCCAGATGATGCAGACCGCGCCGCTCGGCGAACCGCTCCCCACGTCCGTCGCCGACGCCGACAGCTTCCGCTACTACCCGGCGTACGCGTCGGACGCCCTCGACGCGCTCAACGCCGGGCAGGCGCAGACCCCGACCGCCGCCGCCCACAAGATGCAGCTGCTCATGGTGCAGCGCGCGGACGGCGGGCTGACCATCGGCGACACCCATGAGTACGAGCACCCGTTCGCCTTCGACACCCTCGAAGACCCCTACGACCACCTCACCGAGGTCGTCGAGGGCTTCCTCGGCCGCCCGCTGCCGAGGATCAGGCGCCGCTGGGCCGGGGTGTACGCGCAGTGCGTCGACACGGGCCGGGTCGTACACCGCCAGCAGGTGCGCGAGGGCGTGTGGCTGGTCACCGGGCCCGGCGGCCGCGGCATGACCTGCTCGCCCGCCATCGCCGAGACGACCGCCGACGAACTGGGATGGTGAGGGAGTTGCAGCCGCAGCCGCAGAAGGAAGAGCACCGCATCGGGCTCGTCGTCCTCGACATGGCCGGGACCACCGTCGCCGACGGCGGCCTCGTCGAGCAGGCCTTCTCCGCCGCCGCGCGCGAACTGGGCGTCGAGCCCGGCACCCCGGACCACGCCGCCAAGCTGGAGTACGTGCGCGCCACGATGGGCGAGTCCAAGATCTCCGTCTTCCGTCACCTCTTCGGCGACGAGACGCGCGCCCGGCGGGCCAACACCGCCTTCGAGGAGGCGTACGGGGACCTCGTCCACGGCGGCCGCATCGCGCCGATCCCCGGAGCGCGCGAGGCCATCGAGCAGCTCAAGTCCGCCGGGACGACCGTGGTGTTGACCACCGGGTTCGCCCGTGTCACCCAGGACGCCATCCTCGACGCGCTCGGCTGGCGCGGACTCGTCGAGCTGACCCTGTGCCCCGCCGACGCGGGCGGGCGCGGGCGGCCCTACCCGGACATGGTGCTCAGCGCCTTCCTGCGGACCGGCGCCGTGGCGGGCGTCCAGGAGATCGCTGTCGTGGGCGACACCGCGTACGACATGAGGAGCGGCGTACGGGCCGGGGCCGGAGTCGTCGCGGGCGTCCTGACCGGGGCCCACGGCGAGGCGGAGCTGACGCGGCACGGCGCCACGCACGTCCTCGCCTCCGTCGCCGGACTGCCCGCCCTGCTCGACCGGGTGGGGACATGAGCAGCGGCATCCGCTTCGACCGGGTCTGTGTCGCCTACGGCCGGCAGACCGTCCTCGACGCGCTCGACCTGACCGTCGAACCCGGCGAGGTCATGGCGCTGCTCGGGCCCTCCGGGTCCGGCAAGACCACCGCGCTGCGGGCCGTCGCGGGCTTCGTGCGGCCCGCCTCGGGGCGGATCTTCATCGGGGAACGGGATGTCACCGGGCTGCCGCCGCACCAGCGGGGCATCGGAATGGTCGTCCAGCAGTACGCCCTCTTCCCGCATATGCGGGTCCAGGACAACGTCGCCTTCGGAATGAAGGCGCAGAAGGTGGCGAAGGCCGAGATTCCCGGCCGGGTCGCCGAGGCCCTGGAGATGACCGGGATGGCCTCGTACGCCAAGCGGTTCCCGCGCGAGCTGTCCGGCGGGCAGCAGCAGCGGGTCGCCATCGCGCGGGCGCTCGCCATCCGGCCGGGCGTGCTGCTCCTCGACGAGCCGCTCTCCGCGCTCGACGCGCAGCTCCGCTCCGGCATGCTCGCCGAACTCGCGCGGCTGCACCGGGAGCTGCCGGACGTCTCCATCCTCTACGTCACCCACGACCAGGTGGAGGCGCTGACCCTGGCCGACCGGATCGCCGTCATGGACCGGGCGCGCCTCCAGGACTGCGGCACCCCGCAGGAGCTGTACCGCACTCCGCGCACGGAGTTCACGGCCTCCTTCGTGGGCAACGCGAACCTCCTCGCGGTGACCGTGAGGGGCCCGGGCGCGGTCTCCTTCGCGGACGCCGAGCTGAAGGTCCACACGGGAGAGGTCATATCCGGCGCCACGGCCACACTCTGCGTGCGGCCGCATCTGGTCGGGCTCGGGGACGGGCCCAACGCGGTCACCGGAAAGGTGGCCGAGGTCCAGTGGCGCGGGGCCACGCACCGGCTGTACGTCGAAGTGGGCGGGGAGCGGGTGAAGGCGGACCTCCGGGAGCTGCGGACGCCGCCCGCGCTCGGGGACGAGGTCACGCTGCACTTCGCGCCCGAGGACGCGGTGCTCCTTGCCGGAGGGGTGACCGATGGGTAGTCCTGCCGAGCGCCTCCGTTCAAGTGACCCGGCACCGGGGGCTGTGCCCACCCTCCCCCAAGCTCTCGACTCCGCTCGAGCAGGGGGGACCCCCATCGCCCCAGCGGAACGGTTGCCCACAGCGGCGAGGGCCAGACGCGGCGTGCCCGCCCTCGTGTGGGTGCTGCCGCCCGTTGTCCTTCTCGGGGTGTTCTTCCTCTACCCCCTCTTCCTCGTCGTCCAGCAGTCGGTGCGACCCGACACCGGCGGGACCTCCCTCCAGCCGTACGCGGACGTCTTCGCCTCCGATGCCTTCCGGGAAGCGCTCGGCACCACCGTGTGGCTGGCGCTCGGGGCGACCGCCGGATGTCTCGTGCTCGGGTTCGCGCTCGCGCTGGTCATCGCCTTCGTGCCGTTCCCCGGCGGAAAGGCAGTATCGAAGTTCATCGACGTCTTCCTCTCCTTCCCGTCCTTCCTCATCACCCTCGCCCTGCTCTTCGTCTACGGCACGAAAGGCATGGCCAACGGAGTGTGGACGGACGCGACCGGCGCCGCCGACGGACCCTTCCAGTTCCTGACCACGCCCTGGGGCGTGCTCCTCGCGGAGATCACGTACTTCACGCCCTTCGTCATGCGGCCACTGCTCGCCGCGTTCTCGCAGATCGACACGGCACAGCTTGAGGTGGCCTCAAGCCTCGGCGCCCGGCCGGGGCGGATCGTGCGCCGCGTCATCCTGCCCGAGGCGCTGCCCGCGCTCGCCGCGGGCGGCAGCCTCGTCCTCGTCATGTGCCTGAACGAGTTCGGGATCGTCCTCTTCACCGGCGCCAAGGGCGTCACCACCCTGCCGATGCTCGTCTACAGCGAGGCCATGCTCGAATCCGACTACCCGGCGGCCTGCGTCGCCGCCGTCGTCAACATCGCGATCTCCGTGGGCCTCTACGGCCTCTACCGGGTGGTGAGCCGCCGTGCTGGTGCATAGCCGCGGGGGCAGGTGGGCCGTCTGGAGCCTCTTCCTCGTCCTCTTCCTGCCCCTCTTCGCGCTGCCGCTCCTCGTGATCCTCGCGGCGTCCTTCTCCTCGCACTGGTCGGGGGCCTTCCCCTCCGGCTTCACCACCGGCCACTACACGGCCGCCACCCGCGGCGAATCGCTCCAGGCCCTCACCACGAGCCTGGTCACCGCCCTCGCGGCCAGCCTGCTGGCGCTCGCCGCGGGCACCTGGGCGGCACTCGCCGCGGCCTCGCTGAAGAAGGGCGGCAAGAGGGTCGTCGACGCGCTGTTCCTGCTGCCCGTCGCCGTGCCCTCGGTCGTCGTCGGACTCGCGGTACTCGTCGCGTTCAGCAAGCCCCCGATGATCCTCAACGGCACGCGCTGGATCGTGATCCTCGCGCACGCCGTCCTCGTCACGGCCTTCGCCCACCAGTCGGTCTCCGCCGCCATCCAGCGTCTCGACCCGGCGTACGAACAGGCCGCCGCCTCCCTCGGCGCCCGGCCCTCGTACGTCCTGTGGAAGGTGAAGCTGCCGCTCCTGCTGCCCTCCCTGAACGCGGCCGCCGGGCTCTGCCTCGCGCTCTCCATGGGCGAGCTGAGCGCCACGATGATGCTCTACCCCCCGGACTGGACGCCGCTGCCCGTGCGGATCTACGCGGCCACCGACCGCGGCTCCACCTTCACCGGCGCCGCCCTCGCGGTGGTCCTCATGACGGCGACGCTGCTGGTGCTCCTCGCCGTCTCCCGCGTCCGTACGCGTGCCTCGTATCGCTGACCCCTCGCTGACCTCTCGCCGACCCCTCAAGGAGTACGTACGTCATGTCCCTCCCCGCCCGAGCCCGCCACCTCACCCGAGCCCGCCACCTCCGTATGGCCGCCGCCGTCACCGGCGGCCTCGTCCTCGCCGGATCCCTCACCGCGTGCGGCGGCACCGCCGCCTCCGACGACAAGGTCATCACCGTCTACAGCGCCGACGGCCTCAAGGGCGAGAACGGCGACGGCTGGTACGACCGCGTCTTCAAGGACTTCGAGAAGAAGACCGGCATCAAGGTGAACTACGTCGAGGGCGGCTCGGGCGAGATGGTGCAGCGCGCCCTCCGCGAGAAGTCCAACACGCAGGCCGACGTCATCATCACACTGCCGCCCTTCATCCAACAGGCCGACGAGAAGGGGCTGTTGCAGGCGTACAAGCCCAAGGGCTCCGAAGAGGTCGACGGCGCCGACAAGGACGCCGACGGCAAGTGGACCTCCGTCGTCAACAACTACTTCGGCTTCATCTACAACAAGAAGGAGCTGACCGGCGCCAAGGCGCCGAGGACGTGGGAGGACCTCACGGCGAGCACGTACAAGGGCAAGGTGCAGTACTCCACGCCCGGTGTCGCGGGCGACGGCACCGCCGTGCTCATCAAGGCCATGCACGACTTCGGCGGCAGGAAGCCGGCGATGGCGTACCTGAAGAAGCTCCAGACGAACAACGTCGGCCCGTCCGCCTCCACCGGCAAGCTCGCGCCCAAGGTCGACAAGGGCGAGCTGCTCGCCGCCAACGGCGACGTCCAGATGAACTACGCGCAGTCCAAGGACATGCCGAACCTCGGCATCTGGTTCCCCGCGAAGAAGGGCGGCGAGCGGACCACCTTCGCCCTCCCGTACGCGGCTGGGCTCGTCAGCAAGGCGCCGCACAGCGCCAACGCGAAGAAGTTCCTGGACCATCTGCTCAGCCGGCAGGCGCAGCGGCAGGTCAGCGAGATCGGCGGCGGCTTCGCGGCCCGCAAGGACGTCAAGGCCACGGACGCCAACGCGGTCGCCCTCGACAAGCTCATCGACGGCGTCGAGATCTTCGAGCCGGACTGGGCGGACGTCTCCGCAAACCTTCAGACGTACGTCGAGGAGTGGAAGTCGGCGACGGGGAGCTGAGCGGGCGGGTGACCGGTTGCGCTGCTCGGTCGGTGATCGGCGGGGTCAAGATCATGGCTTCCTGTTTAGGGTGGGGGCGTCGGCACAGCGCTGTCCCGGCGCCCCAGCCAACCCGTACACCGCAGGAGTGCACCCCATGGCAGAGCGCAAGCCCATCGAATCGTGGCTCACCGACATGGACGGCGTGCTCATCCACGAGGGCGTCCCGATCCCGGGTGCCGACGCGTTCATCAAGAAGCTGCGCGAGTCCGGCAAGCCCTTCCTCGTCCTCACCAACAACTCCATCTACACCGCGCGTGACCTCCAGGCCAGGCTGACCCGCATGGGCCTCGAAGTGCCGGTCGAGAACATCTGGACGTCCGCGCTGGCCACCGCCAAGTTCCTCGACGACCAGCGGCCCGGCGGCACGGCCTACGTCATCGGGGAGGCCGGTCTGACCACGGCCCTGCACGACATCGGGTACGTACTCACCGACCACGACCCGGACTACGTGGTCCTCGGCGAGACCCGCACGTACTCCTTCGAGGCGATGACCAAGGCCGTACGTCTCATCAACGCCGGGGCCCGCTTCATCTGCACCAACCCCGACGAGACCGGCCCCTCCACGGAGGGCCCGCTGCCGGCCACGGGGGCGGTCGCCGCGCTCATCACCAAGGCGACGGGCAAGAATCCCTACTTCGCGGGGAAGCCGAATCCTCTGATGATGCGGACGGGGCTCAACGCGATCGGGGCGCATTCGGAGACGAGTGCGATGATCGGTGACCGCATGGACACGGATGTCCTTGCCGGACTGGAGGCGGGGATGGAGACGTTCCTGGTGCTCACCGGCCTCACGACCCGGCGGGACATCGACAAGTACCCCTTCCGCCCCTCCACGGTCGTGGACTCGATCGCGGACCTGGTGGACCGGGTCTGACCCGGTTCCGCCCTTCCGCTGCCGTGGACTCGGTCGCGGACCTGGTGGGGCGGGTTGGAGCGGGTTCCGCCCCCCCCCTTCACTGTCGTGGAC
>NZ_WMBF01000293.1:0-7962 GCF_019400875.1 Streptomyces anatolicus
GTGGCGCGTCGCGGGGGTGCAGGGGGCTCGGGCCGTCCTGTACGTACTCCGCGCAGACCGTACTGGCGGTGCCGGGGATCGAAGCTCAGCGGAATGTCACGTACCGAGAAGTCGGGCACTTCGGCAGGAGGGCAGTCGATCAGTGTGTCCAGAGCCGGACCCGATGCAGGTGTACCGCCGTCTCCCCGCCCAGTGGATTGCCTGACGTACCAGTTGGCTGCCTGCCACGGGGTCTCGCGAAGGGCCTGCTCCAGCGGAATCTCTTGTGGCGGGCCGACGGTGATGGGTCGCGACGGCGGACACGACCGACGGCCGAGGAACGGAAGGAACCGCGGTGCGAGGAGCGCCTCATAGAGTTGTTGGATCAGGCGGCTGTCGCCTTCGACCCCGGCCAGGAAGACCGCGTCCGCCAGGTAGAACCGCTCGGAAAGCGGCATGGCCCGGCCCGAGTCGAAGTGGTGGGCCGTGTGGAAGTCCCGCACCCGGGTGTCTGGCTGGTCGATCCTTACGCCGAACCGCAGTACTGCCAGGTCAGAGAGGTCCTCTTCCCGGCCTCGGCCCAGCGCTGCGGCGAGCAGGCCGAGGACGCCGCTCTTGGTCGGGACGTTCTCGGTGCTCCGGCGGGCGAAACGGGCCGCGGACCCCCATGCCTGGAGAGGCCCGGCCAGCCGGAGCAGCAGGACGCTCATGCTGCCGACCCCGGCGCTCCCAGCCGCTCCGCGACGGCGTCCTCGACGGCCTTGGTCAGGGTGCCCAAGGTGACTTCGGTACCGAGTTCTGCGAGCGCTCGGGTTTCCTCACCTACGCGAAAGATCCACGTCGGCTGGTCGTCGGGGACCCCGTACTGGCGCTCCAGGGCGGGAATGTAGGCCGCGAGACGCTTGCAGCTCTCCCGGACGTAGCCACCTTCGGCAGCCTGACGCACTGGTTCTTCGAATGCGCCGACGAAGCTGATGGGCCGCTGCGAACGGAGTTTGACGATCACGGCGGCCGGCAGTGTGTGATTGCCGAAGGTGTTGATCTTTCCTGTCGGCAGGGAAGTGATGAACGCCTCGAGGAAGGCGCTCGCAGCCTTCTGTACCGGCGTCGTCGGGTGTTCGTTCTCCTGGAGTCCGATGCCGAGATTGTGATGGAGTTCGTCGAGGTCCACGGCGGCGTACCGGTAGAGCGTCGCTGAGTTGAAGTCGATGGTGCCGATCATCCCGGCTCCGGATTCTTCGTCGGCGCTGCGGTCGTCCACGGCCGTGAAGTAGTCCGACTCGATCTCGGAGGGGTGCACCCCGATCGCGTGGGCGACCTGGGTGGCCCCTTCCACATTCAGGTCGGGTGAGTCGGCGACCATACGGCCGAACAAGGCGATGTCTACGGAGTGGCGGCTGTCGACTGCATCCCGGACACGGGCTTTGTACTCCTTGTTGTTCTTGAGAGCTTCTTTGAAGGCTTTTAGGTCGCCACCGGGGTTGCCCTCCAGAGCGAGGACTGCCAGTGCGTCGAGCTGACGGCTGCTGAGGAACATCAGGTACGAGGACTCGTGGCTCGGCTCGCGCTCTGCCTCTGCTTCGCCCTTGCCTCGGCGCTTCGGTGCGGCGATCTTGGAGCCGGTTGCGGCGTGCATGACCTCGGCGGCCAGTTCGATACTCGCGGAGGCTCGCAACGACGGTTTCAGGCCGGTGATCCGCTCGGCGAGTGCATCGGCAACCTTCTTTGTCCGCACGCCGAGTTCGGACGGGGGAAGCAGATCGCCGAAGGCCTTCCGGGTGGCACGCTTCCACGCCTGGCTGGAGACACGGGCCCGCCGTACGCCACCGTAGATGGCAGTTTTGGGAGTGCCCGTGTCGTCGCGATTCAGGTTGCTGGGAGGCACGGACTGAAGAATGTGGATGTCAAGAATGGTGCGTGTCAACGAGAGTTCTCCCTGTGAGTGCCAGCACATGCAGTGACGAACGCCGGATTGTGACCCTGGCTGCTAGTCGCCGGCGTCGAGTAGATGGTCGGAGCCGCCCCCGTTGTCTCCACTGGCCGCAGGGCCTGGTTCGCTGCGGGAGCTTCGTCGTGAGGACAGGTGGAAGTCGCGGCCCCAGGTGCGGCGGACCTCGGCTTGACGGGCGATGTCCTGCCATGCGGTCAATTGGTCGGCCAGCCGTGCGTAGTCGAGGGGGATCCGCGCGCCACGGAGCAGCAGCACTACTGTGCGGAGCCTGGTGCCCAACATCTCGAGCGACGTCGAAGTGCCGATCCGCACGAACCGTTTACGAAGGGGCTCGTTCAGCTTCTCGGTCAACTCTGCGTCAGACAAAGTGATGTGAGAGGCCTCCGTACCCAGACGCCCCTGTGCCAGGTGCCGGACTGATCGGCCCAGGCCCCAGTCATGCGCGTGCATGTTGGCGTCGCGGATGGACTGCTGGTGGAGCGCCCACAACGTGATCGTGAGGAAGACAGCCTTCTCCTCGGCGAGTTCGCGTTGCTCGCTCCAGCGGCGCTGATCGGTGGAGTAGTACTTCGCTGACACTCCGTCCTCCGGCTCAGCGACCGGGACGGAGTCGCGCTCCGCTCGGATGGCGGACAGCTCCTCCAGCCCGTCGTTGCCCCAGCTCTCGGGGGCTTCGTGTACGGCCTTGCCGACTCCGCGCCGGAGGCGGGCCAGGGCCGCTACGGCGCTTGAATTGTCCTGCCGGTACAGGGCCTGCAGGCGCCCTATGCAACGATCGGTGGCGCGTCCTGGTGCTTGCAGGGACGGACGGGGCAGCCCGCCTCCCGAAGATTGCCGCGGGGTGTTCACGGGCGATGACGGCATGACGTTGGTCATTCAGTTACCTTCGTCCGGGTCCTGTGGCGGTCGCGGAAGTACCTGGTTCAGCCGCTGTCGGAACCACTGCTCTGCGCGTGCGTCATTGACCCAGTGGCGTCCCGAACCAGGGACGTCGGCCACCCGGCCCTCCGAAGCGGCGGACCCCGCGGAGCCGAGCAACTCGCGGCCGAGCCGCGTGACGTGCTTTCGGACAGTGGTCTGCCAGAGCTTCCGGCCGGAGTGCGGGTCAATGCCCGGGTGTAAGGAGGCGAGCCACTGCCGGTATGGCCCATCCAGCGCTCCGAAGCCGAGGTCGCGGGCGGCATCGCTCGCGGGGTCGGGGTTCGATCCCACGGCGCGGGCCAGGTTCCCGGCCAGTTGGCCCAGTGCTGTTACCGCGGCCTGCGCATCGTGCACGGCATCAACTGCTGTGGCGCCGAAGTCGGGCTTCTCCTCGTGCAGGAGGACCACCGGCAGGACCACCGCGTCATCCACGACCTCGTCCACCACCGACTGCTGCGTGCCATACACCGCGCCTACGAGCCGCACCCGGATCAACGACGTTTGCTCGATGGCACCTTCCGAGGCGAGCATCGAGTACCAGGAGACGATCCCGGCAGGAAGCGACTCCGGAGTGCCGCGTCCGGTGTCGTCGCTGGCTGAGCGCCGCGCGGGCAGCAGCGAGCCCAGCCCGCGCCAGGCCGCCCGGCTCGGATCGTGCTGGCGCGGCATGTAGACCAGCGGCCGCCCCTGCTTCTTCTCCTGTGCGGCGCTGCGCCTCCAGCTGCACATGGGCTCCCGCTTCCAGGGCGCATGGAGGGTCAGAGGGTCCCCGTACCCGAGAACGACGCCGCTCACCTGCTCGCCGTCGACGTGCAGGCGCAGGCGCCGTGACTGCCAGGTGTACAGGTCACGCAGCCCGACCGGGCCCCGGGCGAGCCGGTCTGCGCCGACGGCCCCCGCTACGGACGGGGGGTGTCGCCAGGCGGGTAGATCCCCGTCTTCCGGCTCGACAATGCCCTCGTCGAAGGCGATCAGGTTCAGAAGCAGGGTCTGGTGCAGGGTGACACCCTCGGCGTAGATACCGCCGAGATTGCCCAGGGAGCCGACACCCAGCGGATACACCTTGCCGGACTTGGCCCGAGGGTCTCCCACCATCCCGGACTTGATTCCCGAGGGGTCGTAGGCGTGCGCGTGAACGAGCCAGCGTGCGGCCTCGGCGTAGGAAAGCCGGCGCACGCCGGGATTGCGCATGGTGAAGAATGGCTCCCCGTTCGGCACGTCGGCGACGAGCCGGTTGAGGGAGGCTGTTTCGCCCTTCGCTGTGCTCAGACCGGCCACCTGATAGAAGGGCGCATCCGAGTGGAACAGGTCGAATCGGTTCCGATGCCGGTCGAGGTAGCCGGGGACTTCGCCGAACGGGTCCGGTGACTCCCACAACTGCGCCCAGTCGTCGAGTTCTGCCGGGCCGTCGACCGCGTCATGCAAGATCGCCAGCAACAGCCTCAACAGGGCGAAATCCTGCGTGGGAAGGTCGCCTGCGAGACGACGCACGTCCCGGGCCTGGGCGAAGACCTCCATGAGTGACAGCAAGTCCATGCTTCCGTCGAGGCGCTGGACAGGCAACCACGCGGATGACACGAGGCTGAAGGAGGGAGAGCCCTGGAGAGGAGGACGCTTCGGTGCCAAGGGGCTCAGCTCCTTGCCGGTGACGAGCGTAGGGTTCGCCCGGTTCGCTGCCCGCTCATCATCGACTTCCTTCGTCGGTTCGGCCTCATGCACTGACACGGTGGGGGCACGTGACGCCTCGAAGGCGGTCTGCACCCGCAGTCCGTCGACGACGCTGTACCTGAGAACGAAGCCTGACAGGCGGGTCTGACAATCCTCGTCGAGAACGAGCATCAACTCGCCTGCCAGTAAAGGACATTCCTTCGCCTGCCAGGCAGGGACCATAAAATGCTCCAGCTCACCGATGGTCCGATCGATCGCCCCGGGGTGGGAGAACAGTCGGGGCAGAGCGATCGCACTCGCGGCGACGGCCTCAGCGGTCCGCCGGTCGGGAGGAAAGTCCGTCGGCAGCCGCAGACCGCCTTGCCCGCGGGGCAGCCAGGCCACCGTGGCGAGCGTGCCGTCACGCAGCCGCTGCACCACCATGACCTCCAGGCTCTCCTGGCTGTCGCGCACTTGAGCTCTGCCCTCACGGGTGTCGTCGGCATCCCCGGCGTTGGCCCCGAGCCAGTCGTAGATCGGGCGGCCGGCCCGTCTGACCGGACCGAGCAGGAACGCCTCCGCCTTCTGCCGCTTGTCCGCGAGAACGCGGAAATGGTCCGCCTGCGCTGCGCTCAGTTCCCCCGCCCAACGCGACGGACCGATCTCGGCCTCACCGTAAGCGGCCTGCACGAGCGGGCTGATGTGGTGGGGAAGCAACAGGGGTTCGCCATCGAGGTGCGGCCCGAGCGCGGCCAGGGAGCGAAGCAGGGCATGTCGCCCGTAGACGATCTCCGAGCCGCGCACGGGCTGAGGCAGATCCGGCTCCCACGCGGCACCCGCCACAAGACAGCGGGCCGTGGCGAGCTTCGGCGGGCGCTTTCGCGGGTGGCGGTGCAGCCGTCCCATGCGCTGGAGCATCAGGTCTACCGGTGCCAGATCGGTGACCAGCAGATCGAAATCTACATCGAGTGACTGTTCGACCACCTGGCTGGCGACCACGATGTGCGGGCCGGAAGGCCGCTCTCCGTCCGGCCCGAAGATGTCCCGGAGTTTGGCGTCCCGAGCCGCTCGGTCAGCGGCCAGGAACCGGGAATGCGTGACCGTCACGTGCTGCGCACCGAACCGCTCACGCAGCACATCGGCCGTATCCAGGACGCGCTGGACGGTGTTCCGCACGACCAGAGCGCAGCCGCCGTCCTGGAGTTCACGCATCAGCCGGTCAGCGAGCTGGTCAAGATCGTCGTCCAAGCGTTCCAATGTCACATCGGTACGGCGTCCCGATGCGGCAGGAGGCTGTACGGACAGGACCGGGGCGCCTGGTGCAACGGCAGTGATCAGAGGATAGGCAGCGGAGTCGGACCTCGTCGCGCTGTCCGTGACCGCTTCTCCTGCGTAACTGGCCGCCAACGCTCGCCTGCGGTCGGCGGGAAGGGTCGCCGACAGCATGATGACCGGAACGCGGTACGCGGCGAGCCACTCCAGGACCCGGTCGAGGTAGCGGCCCATGTAGGCGTCGTAGGCGTGTACTTCGTCGATGATGACGACCTTGCCCGCCACCGCCAGATGCCGCAGCGCCAGGTGTCGGCTCTTGAGTCCGGCGAACAGCACCTGATCGATCGTCCCCACCGCGAACGAGGCGAGCAGTGCCTTCTTCCGTCCCCGTAACCACTGATGAGCCTGTAGCCCGGCAGGCTCGGAACGAAGGGACCGCACCCCGCTGAGCTGCTGTGACCGATCCGGCTCGATCGCCGCGATGGTGCGATGCCCCCGGCGCAAGAGACCCGACCAGACCTCGTTGAGCGCCGCTTTCGCATGGGCCAGGGCGACCGTCGAGGAACCGGAGTCGGGCAGGTGATCGAGCCAGCCCAACAACCGCGGGAACATGGCATCACCAGTCGCCCGAGTGGGCAACGCCACCAGACAACCACCGGCTCCGCTCCTAGCGGCCAGGATCTCCGCCGCCGCGAATGCTGCTTCGGTCTTGCCTTCCCCCATCGGGGCCTCGATCATCAGCAGCCCTGGGGAGGCCATCTGATGCGCTGTCCGAACGGCCTCGGCCTGTACCGGCCTGATCTGGGCGTCGACGGGGAGAACGAAGCGCTCGGCGAACAGCGATTCTGCGGAGCGGTCGGGTTGCTCAGGCTCCCAGGGGCCCGGCAGGTCCAACCCCTCCCAGGCTGCCGTGAGCCGGCGGGCTTCGCCGACCGGGCCGATCGGATGCCAGGAAGCCGGATCGTATGGGAACAGCTCAGCGGAGCTGGCTATCCAGTCCGACAGGATCACGATCGCCGTAACAAGCACTTGTGTGGGCTGTGTGAGCCGCACGTTTTTCCAGCCCGGCAAATGCTGGGTGACTCCAGCTAGTTCAGCACATCCATCCATCAGCTCGTACTGGACGCTGCGCCACAGGTTCTCGGAGTCGCCGGGGTGCCGCAGGAGCCAGGGGCGGAGTTGGAGGTCATGGATTTGCTGGTGCTCGGGCGGCGTGCCGTGATGCCCGCCCGCCACGACAGCGAACTGTCCGGACACCCTCGTGGTCATGCCGCAGCGCACGCTGAGCCATTCCTGGAGGAGTAACTGTCCGGCGAGCCCATGCGGCGCTGCGCGGCGATCGGTTCCATATTGTGCGGCGCTCGGCATCTCCAGGCCGGCAGCGCGCATGCGATCGGCGAGCGAATCGACTTGGCAGGCGAAGGCGCAGGTTGCCTTGCCGACGTCATGGACTCCCGCAAGGAAGGTCACGAGCCGTCGTGCACCGCTCTCACCCTCTGGAAGGCCCTCGGACAAAAGGGATTTGATGTTGGCGGGCAGCCACGCATCCCAGAGCTTCCCGGCCACGCCGGCACTGTCGGCCAGGTGTCGCCACAGAGGCAGGTGGCCGTCCGTTTTTGGATCGTGTTTCGCCCAAGCGCTGCGGGCAGCCGGGGAGAGCCGCGCGAAGGGCACGTCACCTTCCGGGGGTTCTTGAACCACAGGTGTATGAAACACGTCCGAGCCCTCGCGGAGACGGTTTTACGGAAGAAGAGGGGCTTGGGGCGGCTGACGTAGTAAGGCGTTGGCGGCGCGTAGAGGACCACGTCGGGAACGGTCGGCACCCTGAGTGCCGGATGCCGACCGCGGCAGATCCGTCAGGCCTGAGCGCTGGCCGACGTTGGCTGCGTGATCACCAGGACGATGACTACGACCACGACGGCACCCCATACCCACGAGGCGTACGGAGAAGGTGCGGTCGGGCAGGCTGCGAGGAGCGCCGCTAGCACAGCGTAGAGAGCGGCGAACGGTCCGGAGGGACCTTCTGAGCTGCGACTTGGACGTAATACCATGGGTGCGTTCCTACGATCGTCAGGTGGTTAGGGACAGGCCGGGCCCGGCCTCCTCGGTAGCACGGGGAGGTGCAGCGGGTCCGGCCGTTTTCGTGAACGGGCCCGCTGCTAGGGCTAGTTGAGGCGAGCGTACACGCGGGG
>NZ_WMBF01000294.1:0-7858 GCF_019400875.1 Streptomyces anatolicus
TCCTAGCACGGCGGCTCGGGGGGCGGGGGCGCTTGAGCGCGGGTGGCTTGAGCGCGGGTGAGCTTGAGCGCGGGTGGGCAGCCCGCCGGGGGCCCGGCGATGACCGGCGGCCAGGGCGCCTCGCGGGACGAGGCCGCTCACAGCGTCCCGGACGCTCGTTGCTGACGCAGTGACGCCACCCTGCGGTAAAGCTCCACCGCCTCCGTGCCGCGGCCCAGCTGTTCCAGGCAGTGCGCCTCGTCGTTGCGGCTGGCGAGCGTGTCGGGGTGGTCGGGGCCGAAGACCTGTTCGCGGGCGGCGGCCACCGCGCGGTACTCGGTGAGGGCGTCGGCCCAGCGGCCCAGCCAACCGAGGCCCACCGCGACCTCGCGGCGGCTCACCAGCGTGTCGGGGTGGTCGGGGCCGAGGACCCGCTCACGGATGGCGCAGACGTCCCGGGCCTCCGCGAGCGCCTCCTCCCAGCGGCCCTGGCGGCCGAGGTTCACACCGAGCCCGTGCCGCGCCCGCAGCGTCTCGGGGTCGGCGGGGCCGCTGACGCGCGTACGATCCTCGACGAGGTCGCGGTAGAGCTCAAGGGCCTCGGCGCTGCGGCCGAGCCTGCCGAGGCTGATGCCGACCTCGTAGCGGGCGGCGAGCGTGTCGGGGTGGTCCGCGCCGAGCGCCCGCACCCGCGCGTCGGCGACCTCGCGGTAGGTCTGCAGCGCCTCCGGCCAGCGTCCCAACTGGCCGAGCGCGTAAGCGACTTCGTAGCGGGTGACCAGGGTGTCGGGGTGGGTCGCCCCGAGGACGCGCGCGCGGGCCGCCGCCACCTCCTGAGCCAGCCGGTAGGAGTCCTCCAGGCGGCCGAGCCGGCTGAGGTTGTACGCGAGGTTGTGGCGGCAGCGCAGGGTGTCCGGATGGTCGGGGCCCGCCGTCCGTTCCCGGGCGGCGAGCACCGAGGTGTACATCTGGTGCGCCTCGAAGTGCTGCCCCAACTGGCCCAGTACGTACGCCATCTCCTGGCGGGCCGCGAGCGTGTCCGGATGCTCGGGGCCGAGGGAGCGCTCCCGGCCGCGGGCGACCCTGTCGTACTCGCGCAGGGCGTCGGCGGCGCGTCCGGTGCGGCTGAGCGTGAAGCCGACCTCGTACCGGCTGGCGAGCGTGTCGGGGTGGTCGGGCCCCAGAGCGTGCTCGCGTTCGGCGGCGACCGCGCGGTGCACCTCGCCCGCCTCCGCCCAGCGCCCGAGCCTGCCGAGGCTCAGTCCCGCGTTGTGGCGGCCGGCGAGCGTGGCGACCAACTCCGGTGACGGGGTCGGCCGTTCGGGCCGGCGGGGCGCCGGGGTGCGGCGCGTGTCGGCGCGCGGGATCCACTCGCCGGTCAGTCCGGCCGCCGCGTCGGGCGGGGTGGTGCGTAGCACGGAGGCGCCGCTCGCCTTGTGTCCGGTGGTCATGCCGCGGGTCCAGGAGGGCAGGCGCGGCTCACCGGAGGGCGGCTGCTGGGGCCTGCGCATTGGGGGCGTGAGGACGGTCGGGACGTACGGGGGTGTGGCGCGGCCCGCGGAGATGCGGCGGCGCAGGTCGCGCGCGTCCGGGGGCCGGTCGCCGGGGTCCTTGGCGAGCAGGTCGAGGACGATGTGCTCGAAATAGGCGGGCAGTTCGCCGCGGTGGCGGCGCGGCGGGGCGGGCACGGTGTCGCGGTGTCCGACGAGGACGGCCCAGGCGTCCTCCAGGTCGAAGGGCGGGGCGCCGGTGGCGATCTCGTAGAGCACGCACCCGAAGGAGTACAGATCGCTGCGCTGGTCGACCGGTTCGCCGCTGATCTGCTCGGGCGACATGTAGTGCGGGGTGCCCATGGCGATGCCGGTGCCGGTCAGGCGCGAGGTGAAGCCGATGTCGACGCCGAGCCTCGCGATGCCGAAGTCGCATATCTTCACGGTGCCGTCCGAGAGCAGCATGATGTTCGCGGGCTTCAGGTCCCGGTGCACGATGCCCTGTTCATGGGTGTACGCGAGGGCGGCGGCGACCTGGTCGGCGATCTCCACGACGTCGGCGACGGGCAGCGGCTGCTGTTTGTTGTCCTCAAGGAGCTGGCTGAGGTTGCGGCCTTCGAGGAGTTCCATCACCAGATACAGCACGCCCTCGTACTCGCCGAAGTCGTGGACGACGGTGATGCCGCGGTGCTGGAGCGCGGCCGCGACGCGCGCCTCGCGCCGGAAGCGCTCGCGCAGCACGCGCGTGAAGGACTGGTCGTGCTGGGGCCCCATCGGTTTGAGGCATTTGACGGCGACCTGGCGTCCGAGCGACTCGTCGCGCGCCCGCCACACCTCGCCCATCCCGCCGCGCCCGATCAGATCCAGGAGCCGGTAGCGGCCCTGGATCAGCCTGGTGTCCGCCATCTCCCGCTGTCGCCCCCGTCGCCTCGCTGCGCCCTCCCCGGCCCGTCCAGTATGGCGTCCCCCTTGTCGAGTTTGTACGGGGCCGGGCGGCTGCCGGGGCCGAGGCGGGCCATGGCGCGCAGGATGTGCTTGGGCGGAAGCTGCCAGCGCACACGCGCGGGGACGGCGCGCAGGGCGGTGCCGGTGAGGGTCAGGCGCCGGGTCACGGTGGAGGACGCTGGGGCGGCTCTGCCGTACAGCTCATGGGCGTACGACGGCAGGGAGGCGTACGCCAAAGACGCCACGCGCCGCCACAGCAGGGCGCGCGCCGGGGCGAGGAGGGGGTGCGTCGGCGGGTCGCGCAGGAAGTCGTCGACGGCGCGGGCGTCGGGCCCTGCGGCCAGCGCGGGGCGCACCTCGGCGAAGTACGCGGCGAGTTCCGCCGTCGAGCCGGGTACAGCTGTGGGGTCGAGGCCCACGAGCCGGGCGCTCTGCCGGTGCTCGTCGACGTACCGGTCGGCGAGCGCGTCCGGCATCCGGATCCCCGACCTGCGGACGACGTGGAGGTAGGAGTCGATCTCCGCGCAGTGCACCCAGAGCAGCAGCTCGGGCTCGTCGACGCGGTACCGCGCGCCGGTGTCCGGGTCGGTGGCCGTGAGCATCGTATGGATCTTGCGTACGCGGGCGCCCGCCTTCTCGGCGGCCTCGGTGGTGCCGTAGGTGGTGGTGCCGACGAAGCGGGCGGTGCGCATCAGGCGGCCCCAGGCGTCGCTGCGGAAGTCGCTGTTGTGCATGACGCCGCGGACCGCGCGGGGGTGCAGGGCCTGGAGGTAGAGGGCGCGGATCCCGGCGATCCACATCATCGGGTCGGAGTGGAGCTGCCAGGTCACCGACGCCGGGCCGAAGAGGCCGGGGTCGGGTTCACGTATGTGCTCGGGCTCGGGCATGGACGTGCACCTCCTGAGACGTTCCGCAGCGGGCGGCTCCCCGTTTATGCCACTCCGCCGCGCCGTCCGGTCCACAGTGTCGCCCACCGGCCCCGGCACGTGGAAGCGCCCTCGCGCGGTGGCTCCGCTCGCGGCCTGGATCTACTGTCGGGACATGGCACGCGCCTTGCGGGCATGGCTGGCCTCGGTGGGGCTCTTCGCGCTCGTCGCCTTTCTGCCCGGGCTCGTGGAGGGCGAAGGGCCGAGCCGGGCGGTGGTCGTGGCCGCCGCGGTCAGCTGCGGGGTGCTGCCCCTGTGCCGCCGCTCCCCTCTGGCGGCCTTCGCCGTGGAACGCCTGCTCACGGTCTGGCGCGCGGGCCGGCGGGCACCCCTCCTTGTGCTGCCGCTGCTCCCCGAACTCCTCTACGACGCCTTCATCCAGGCGGTCTTCGTACGCTCCGTCCTGGACGTCCTGCGCCGCCGCACGGCCCAGTGGCACCACGTGGGACAGCGGACGGCCACCTGAGGTCAGCGCCGGACCCGGGGCATCCCCAGGCCGATCCAGGAGATGATCTCGCGCTGGATCTCGTTGTTCCCGCCACCGAACGTGAAGATCACCGCCGAGCGGTAGCCGCGCTCCAGTTCGCCGTGGAGGACCGCGCCCGCCGAGCCCTCCTTCAGGGCGCCCGGCGCGCCGACGACCTCCATGAGCCAGGTGTACGCGTCGCGGCGCGCCTCCGAGCCGTAGACCTTGACGGCGGACGCGTCCTGCGGGGTGAGGGTGCCTTCCTGGACGGCGTTGACCATCTGCCAGTTGAGGAGCTTCATCGCGTCGAGCTTAGTGTGGGTCATCGCGAGCCGTCGGCGGACCCAGGCGAGGTCGATGACGCGGCGGCCGTCGGCGAGTTTGGTCTCCATCGCCCAGCGCTGCACGTCGTGCAGGGCGCGGATGGCCATGGTGCAGTGGGCGGCGAGGGTGACGCGTTCGTGGTTGAGCTGGTTGGTGATCAGGCGCCAGCCCTTGTTCTCCTCGCCCACGCGGCGGGAGGCGGGGACGCGGATGTTCTCGTAGTGGCTTGCGGTGGTGTCGTGCGAGGCGAGGGTGTTGATGAGGGTGCAGGAGTAGCCGGGGTCGGTCGTCGGGACGAGGAGCATGGTGATGCCCTTGTGCGGCGGGACGCCTTCCTCGGGCGGGGCGGTGCGGACGGCGAGCCAGACCCAGTCGGCGGTGTCGCCGTTGGTCGTCCAGATCTTCTGTCCGTTGACCGTGTAGTGGCCGCTGTCCTCGTCGCCCTCCCTGACCGCCTTGGTCCTGAGCGAGGCGAGGTCGGTGCCCGCGTCGGGCTCGCTGTAGCCGATGGCGAAGTCGAGCTCTCCGGAGAGGATCTTCGGCAGGAAGTAGCTCTTCTGCTCCTCCGTGCCGAACTGCATGATCGTCGGGCCGACGGTGTTGAGGGCCATGAGCGGCAGCGGGACGCCCGCCTGGGCGGCCTCGTCGAAGAAGATGAACTGCTCCATGGGCGAGAGCCCGCGCCCGCCGTACTCCTCGGGCCAGCCGACGCCGAGCCAGCCGTCCGTGCCCAGGCGGCGGATGGTCTCCCGGTAGAACCGCTTCTGGGCGGCGCGGTCGGCGTACCGCGTGTGGACGCTGTCCGGCACCAGTTCGGCGAAGTAGGCACGCAGCTCGGTGCGCAACCGCTGCTGCTCAGGCGTGTATTCGAGGTGCACGGCCCCTCCAGGCGCTCACTGGTTCGCTCGGCCTCGGACTTGACGGCGCACACAGTAGAACGCGTTCCAGGAATAGGGAATGCCGGTGACTCGGCCCGGTGCGGTGACCCCACACCATGGCCCACACCCATGGCCCCCACGCACGGCCCGCACCCATGGCCCGCGACCAGGCCGGCGCCAGGGCGCCTCGGCGATACACGGAGGAGCCCCGCCGCGACGGGGGAGACACGGCGGGGCCCACCTTTCGACTGCCCGCTCAGGGGCCGGTCACACACATCTGCCCGAACCTCCTCGCTACGGAGTCCGGCGGCCCCGCCGGTAGGCGATCTCGCCCAGCGCGATGTCCACGGCGAGGAAGGCCGCCAGCGGGATGCCGAGCAGCGGCACGAAGTAGCCGAGCACCGCGATCGCCGCCATCAGCGGGACCAGGATGTGCGCCGGTACGTCCTGCCAGGCGCCGCGCGCCATGGGCCGCCCGAACGAGGTCCCGCGGCCGCGCTGCCACCACATGCGGTATCCCCACACGATCAGCAGGATCAGACAGAGGGCGAGCGCGGCGAGCGCGATCTGGTTGACGACGCCGAAGAGCGAACCGGAGTGCGCGTCGATGCCCCACCGCGTCAGCTTCGCGAGTACGGGGTAGTCGTCGAACCGCAGGACGTCGGTGACCTCGCCGTTCGCGGGGTTCACGGCGACCGAGTCCTGCTTCACGGGCCAGCTGCGCCGGACCTGCTTGACGACGTACGCGGACGACGCGTCGGCGGGCGGGATGATCTCCACCGGGTTCGAGAGCCCTTCGCCGCGCGCCGCCTTCAGGACGGCGTCGAGGCCCACGTCGGCGGCCTTCCCGGTGCCGCCGGAACCGGCCGCGCCGCCGTGTTCGGAGTGCTCGCCCGCGCCGGCCGCGGCGACGCTCGGCGTGGTCTGCCCGATGGCCTCCCGCAGGTCGCTGATGCTCTGGCCCGCATATGTCGACCAGGTCAGACCGGTCGCCGACAGGACGAACAGGCCGAGCGCGGCCCACACGCCGACGGAGCCGTGCAGGGACAGCGTGCGGCGCCGGCCCGTCGCGCTCTTCAGGTTCCGCAGCTTCCGCTGCGACCTGCGGCGCCCGAACCACAGGACGAGGCCGCCGCCGGCGATCACCCACAGCCAGCTCGCGGCGAGTTCGCTGTAGAGCCGGCCCGGCTCGCCGAGGTGCAGATCGCGGTGGAGTTCGTCGATCCAGGTGCGCAGGGGCAGGGCGCCGGATGCCCCGTACTGCTCCAGCGCGCCGCACACCTCGCCCGTGTACGGGTTCACGAAGACGGCGAGCGTGCGGTCGGGGTCGACGCCCGGCACGCCGGAGAGCAGGACGCGGGTGGTGGCGCCGTCCTCCGGTGCGGGCCGGACCGCGCCGACCGTCCCTTCCGGGTGCGCCTTGCGGGCCGCGGCCACCTGCCGCGCCAGGGGTAGTTCGCTCTTGCCCGCCGCCACGGGCACGCGCAGTTCGTCCGCGTACACGATCTTCTCGACCTGGTACGAGCACGCGTACAGCAGGCCCGTGGTGGCCGCGACGAGGAGGAACGGGGCGATCAACAACCCGGCGTAGAAGTGCAGCCGCAGGACGAGCGGGCGCAACGACGCCCAGCCGGACCGCTTTCCCGCGGGCCGGACCTCCGAGGTCTCGGTCGGCTCCGGAGGTTCGACTGGCTGCTGCCCGTCGCCTTCGGCGAGGACGGTGGGTTCGGCGGGCATGAGTGGTTCTCCTGGATCTACGGGCCGCGGCCCGGCTGCGACCGGACCGGACAAGGAGTCGGCCCGCGCCCCCGCCGAGTTCCCGCCATGTCATGTGACCCGCACCACAGGGGGGTTCAGGCGGGCGTGTGATGGGCCAGGGCCAGGTGAGGGTCGCGCTCACCGGCGGCGGGCTCCGGGTCGGCGTGCACGAGGGCGGCCGTAAGCCGGGGCACGGCGTGCAGCAGTACGTGCTCGGCCTCGACGGCCACCTCGTGTGCCTCGCGGACGCTCAGCGAGCCGTCCACGACGACCGCCACCTCGGCGCGCAGCCGGTGGCCGATCCAGCGCATCCGCAGCTCGCCGACGCCTCGTACGCCCCGCACCTCCAGGAGTGCCCGCTCCGCCGTGTCGACGAGCGCCGGGTCCACGGCGTCCATGACGCGGCGGAAGACCTCGCGGGCCGCGTCCCGCAGGACCAGCAGGATCGCGGCGGTGATCAGGAGGCCGACCACGGGGTCGGCGAACCGCAGTCCGAGGGCGGAGCCGCCCGCGGCGATCAGCACGGCGAGCGAGGTGAATCCGTCCGTACGCGCGTGGAGTCCGTCGGCGACGAGCGCGGCCGAGCCGATCTCACGGCCGACGCGGATGCGGTAGCGGGCCACTCCCTCATTGCCGAGGAAGCCGAGCACGGCGGCGAGGGCCACGGCGGGCACGTGGCTCATGTCCCGTGGGTCCAGGAGCCGTTCGAGAGCCGTCCAGCCGGCGAACGCGGCCGACGCGGCGATGGTGAGGACGATGACGAGGCCCGCCAGATCCTCCGCCCGGCCGTATCCGTACGTGAAGCGGCGCGTGGCGGCCCGACGACCGAGGACGAAGGCGATGCCGAGCGGCACCGCGGTCAGGGCGTCGGCGGCGTTGTGCACGGTGTCGCCGAGCAGGGCGACGGAACCGGACATCACCACGACGACCGCCTGCGCGAGGGCCGTCAGGCCCAGCACGCCGAGGGAGACCCAGAGCGCCCGGATGCCGCGCGCCGAACTCTCCAGCGCCGTGTCGACCTTGTCGGCCGAGTCGTGGGAGTGGGGGGTGAACAGGTGGCGCAGACGGTGCCGGTGCCGCTTGGGTCCGGCG
>NZ_WMBF01000295.1:0-7849 GCF_019400875.1 Streptomyces anatolicus
GGACTGGATCGCCGTGATGGCGACGGTGTTGACGATGTCCTGGACGAGCGCGCCCCGGGACAGGTCGTTGACCGGCTTGCGCAGGCCCTGGAGGACCGGGCCGACGGCGATCGCGCCGGCCGAGCGCTGCACGGCCTTGTAGGTGTTGTTGCCGGTGTTGAGGTCCGGGAAGATCAGCACGCTGGCCTGGCCCGCGACCTCGGAGTCGGGCAGCTTGGTGGCCGCGACGGAGGGCTCCACGGCGGCGTCGTACTGGATCGGGCCCTCGATCCTCAGGTCCGGCCGGCTCGCCCGCACCTTCTCCGTGGCCTCGCGCACCTTGTCGACGTCGGCGCCCGAACCGGACGTGCCGGTGGAGTACGAGAGCATCGCGATCCGCGGGTCGACGCCGAACTGCGCGGCGGTCGCCGCGGCCTGCACGGCGATGTCCGCGAGCTGCTCGGCGTTCGGGTCCGGGTTCACCGCGCAGTCGCCGTAGACCAGGACCTTGTCGGCGAGGCACATGAAGAAGACGGACGACACGATCGAGGCGTCCGGCTTGGTCTTGATGATCTCGAAGGCGGGCCGGATGGTCGCGGCCGTGGAGTGCACGGAGCCCGACACCATGCCGTCGGCCAGGCCCTCCTGGACCATCAGCGTGCCGAAGTAGTTCACGTCCGCCACCACGTCGTACGCCAGCTCGACGGTGACGCCCTTGTGGGCGCGCAGCTCCGCGTACTTCCCGGCGAAACGATCCCGCAGCTCGGAGGTCTGCGGGTCGATCAGCTCGGAGTCGGCGAGGTCCACGCCGAGGTCGGCGGCCTTCTTGCGGATCTGCTCCACGGGCCCCAGCAGCGTCAGGTCGCACACGCCCCGGCGCAGCAGGACGTCGGCGGCGCGCAGCACGCGCTCCTCGGTGCCCTCGGGCAGCACGACGCGGCGGCGGTCGGCGCGGGCCCGCTCAAGGAGCTTGTGCTCGAACATCATCGGCGTGACGCGGTCGCTGCTCGGCGCCGAGACGCGGCCGAGCAGGCCCGCGGTGTCGACGTACCGCTCGAAGAGGCCGAGGGCGGTCTCCGCCTTGCGGGGCGTCGCCGCGTTCAGCTTCCCCTCCAGGGCGAAGAGCTCGGCCGCCGTGGGGAAGGAGCCGCCGGAGACCGCGACGACCGGGGTGCCGGGCGCGAGGCGGTCGGCGAGGGTGAGGATCTCCGGGCCCGGCTGTTCGTTCAGGGTCAGCAGGACGCCCGCGATGGGCGGCGTGCCGGCGCTGTGCGCGGCGAGCGAGCCCACCACCAGGTCGGCGCGGTCGCCGGGGGTGACGACCAGGCAGCCCGGGGTCAGGGCGTTCAGGAAGTTCGGCAGCATGGCGCCGCCGAAGACGAAGTCCAGGGCGTCGCGGGCGAGCCCCGAGTCGTCGCCGAGCAGGACCCGGCCGCCGAGGGCGTGGGTGATCTGCGCGACGGTCGGCGCGGAGAGCGCGGCCTCGTCCGGCAGGACGTAGCAGGGCACGGGCAGGCTCGCCCGCAGCCGCTCGTGTATCTCGTCGCGGTCGGCCGGTGCCACCCGGTTGGTGACCATGGCGAGGACGTCGCAGCCGAGCGAGTCGTACGCGCGGTAGGCGTTGCGCGTCTCGGCGCGCACCGACTCGGCGGTCTGGTTCTTGCCGCCGACCACGGGGATCACGGAGGCGCCGAACTCATTGGCGAGGCGAGCGTTGAGCGACAGCTCGTCGGGGAGCTGGGTGTCCGCGAAGTCCGTGCCGAGTACGAGGACCACCTCGTACTCCCCGGCGACCCGGTGGAAGCGGTCGACGATCCGCGAGACCAGCTCGTCGGTGCCCTGCTCGGCCTGGAGCGCGGACGCCTCGTGGTAGTCCATGCCGTACACCGACGCGGCGTCCTGCGAGAGGCGGTAGCGGGCCCGCAGCAGGTCGAAGAGGCGGTCGGACCCGTCGTGGACGAGCGGCCTGAAGACGCCGACCCGGTCGACCTGGCGGGTCAGGAGTTCCATGACTCCCAGCTCGACGACCTGGCGGCCGTCGCCGCGATCGATCCCGGTCACGTACACGCTGCGCGTCACGCGTGCTCTCCCCTTCTTCGCTGCCTGGTGCCTGCCGGCCGTGCTGCCGGCCGTGCTGCCGGGCCGGACAAATGACCCGATATCGCGGCTGTGCCCTCTTGACAATACCTCTGCGGCTGGCTAGGTCGCCCGCCGGACGTAAGGCCCGGCGGGCCTGGTACCAAGGTCCCTTCCCGCCTCTCGCACAGCCATCCGTCGGACATGCGTGAGCGGCGACCCCCTTCCGGCCGTGGAACAATCGGACCGGCTCACAAGTACCAGCAGCGAGCAGGAGACACAGCGCGATGCGTATCGGAATTCTCACCGCGGGCGGCGACTGCCCCGGCCTCAACGCAGTGATCCGGTCGGTCGTGCACCGCGCCGTGACGCATCACGGTGACGAGGTGATCGGCTTCGAGGACGGCTACGCGGGCCTGCTCGACGGGCGCTACCGCCCCCTCGACCTGAACGCGGTCAGCGGCATCCTGGCCCGTGGCGGCACCATCCTCGGCTCCTCACGACTGGAGCGCGACCGCTTCCGCGCGGCCTGCGACGACGCCAAGGAGCTGATCGAGAAGAGCGGCTTCGACGCGCTCATCCCGATCGGCGGCGAGGGCACCCTGACGGCGGCGGGCATGCTGGCCGACGCGGGCGTGCCGGTCGTCGGCGTCCCGAAGACGATCGACAACGACATCTCCTCCACGGACCGCACCTTCGGCTTCGACACGGCGGTGGGCGTGGCCACGGAGGCCATGGACCGCCTGAAGACGACCGCGGAGTCCCACCAGCGCGTGATGGTCGTCGAGGTCATGGGCCGCCACGCGGGCTGGATCGCCCTGGAGTCCGGCATGGCCGGCGGCGCCCACGGTATCTGCCTGCCCGAGCGTCCGTTCGACCCCGCCGATCTGGTGGCGCTGGTCGAGGAGCGGTTCGCGCGCGGCAAGAAGTTCGCGGTGATCTGCGTGGCCGAGGGCGCGCACCCGCTGGACGGCACGATGAACTACGGCAAGGGCGCGATCGACCAGTTCGGCCACGAGCGCTTCCAGGGCATCGGTACCGCACTGGCGTACGAGCTTGAGGCCCGCCTCGGCAAGGAGGCCAAGCCGGTCATTCTCGGCCACGTCCAGCGCGGCGGCACCCCCACCGCGTACGACCGCGTCCTCGCGACCCGCTTCGGCTGGCACGCGGTGGAGGCGGTGCACCGCGGGGAGTACGGCAAGATGACGGCGCTGCGGGGCACGGACATCCAGATGGTGCCGCTGGCGGAGGCGGTCACGGAGCTGAAGACGGTGCCGAAGGATCGGATGGACGAGGCGGAGTCGGTCTTCTAGGGCCGGGCACCAGCCTCTGGGGGACCTGCCTCTCACCCCCGGGGCTTGGCCCTAGGAGGCTTGGCCCCCGCCGCGGACGAGTGGCCAGAAATGGTCGAGGATCCGCTCCAGATAGTCCCGCCCGGCCTCGCCGGACGCGTCCGAGCCGGCGCCGCCGCCCCAACTGAGCGTGCGCGCCATCCGCGACTGGTAGTCGTCGTGCATCTGGCGCAGTACGTCCTCGATGTGCCGCCGCTCCACGGCCAGCAGCTTGGCGACGGGCCGCACGTACCCCTGCCAGCGGGTCGTGACGGCGCTGCGCAGCAGCTCGGCCAGCGGCTCGGAGCGCCCGGTGACGGTCGCGAAGTCGGGCAGGGAGAGGCCGAGGGCGCGGGAGAGGGCGGCGGACTGCCGCTCGTTGCCGCGCCAGTTGCCGGTCTCCTCCATGCGCAGATACGCCTGGATCTCGACGCCGGCCTGCCGGGCGATGTCCTCGGGGGCGAGCCCCCGGGCGACCCGGTGCTCCCGCAGGGTCCGGGCGGCGCCCATCAGCTCCCCGGGCGAACACCACAGCGTCGCCGCCAGCGCGGTCAGCTCGGCGGAGGTGGGCGCGGCGAGCCCGCGCTCCCAGGCGGCGACGGTGTCGGCGGTGATGTACGTGAGCCCGAAACTGGCCCGCATCCCGTACGCGACATGTCCATGTGCCATCCCCAGCGCCTCACGCAGGCGCCGGGCGGCGGGGAAGTTGAAGGGGGGTGTGGGCTGGCTCGGGTGGCTCGATTGCACGGGCACACGGTAGGCGCCCGTGGGGGTGGCGACTACGGTGCGTTCCTACGAGGTTGCGGATTGGTGGGAAGGTACGGGCCGTTCCCTGCGGGCCGTTCTGGGCATGTCGCTGGGGCATCGAGCCGGACAGCATTCTCAGAGCTGCCCCGGCCACCGGACGGAGTACCCGGTAGCCCGGGTGAACTCGATATCGACCTGAGGAACCTCCACACCGAATTCGGCGCCGACCCATGCCATCATGGCCAGCCCGGCGGCCTCCGGTTGGTAGTCGGTCGGCAGGTAGTCGAGTTCTTGCACGTGGATGCTGATCGTGCCGCTGTCGGAAGCGGCGAGGACGGGCTCGGCCATGAGGCGCAAACCCAGCATCAGGAACCTGACGTCTTCACCGTCGGCGAATTTATCCAGCACGCGAAGATGGAGCCGGTCGAAGACGACATGGTCCGCTGCATCGGGCTGATCTGAATGATCAACATAGGCCGTAAGGTTCACCAGCATGCCCCACGGGCCCATGAATTTGCGGTATGTGACGGTCCTGGGCTTCATCTTGTCTCGCATCAGTCGAACTTGAGGAGGTGCATGACGGACTTGTCGAAGAAATGTTCACTGCCGAGGTTAGTCGGTCGCGTGATGTACTGATAGCCGTGGTCCGTTTTTCCGGTGTCGGACATGAGGCTGTATCTGTCGATAAAGGCGTCCGCCTCATCGTCGGTCATCTTTGATATATCGGCCTTGCGCAGCTTGGCGAACTCTGCTTCCGGAATGGTGAAACGCACCATCTCCAGTTCATCCGTGCGCTTCGACTTGATGGCGAAGTACCGCTCTGCGTCGCTCCGCGAAGCCCACGAGTAGACGCCCTCTCCGAAGTGGGCCCGGTGCATGGATGAAGGCCAGGGCTCTCCGCCGCCTCGGAGTCGGGCTGCGTCCGCGGGTGACTGCACGGTGAAGAACTCCCGGCAAGGCGCAAGGCCCAGAGGATCGGAAAGGACGTGCGGGTTGTGGACGAAAGTGACGGGGTTGGGCGCGGGGGCGAGTCCGAGTGGATCGAGCGTCAAGTACCGCGCCGTCTCGGGGTCGTAGTAACGGAAGAAGTTGTAATGCAACTCGGACTCGGGGTCGAAGTACTGCCCGGGGTGCCGAAGTGGCGTGTAGGCCGTCGCGTTTGAGTTCCACGTGGTCAGGCCCCAGATGGTCCGTTTCGCGCGCCAGGCGATCCCACCGTTCTCGTCGACCAACTCGGTCGGCGTCCCCACCAGGTCACTGATGATCGTGAAGAACCTCTGGTCCACCTCGTCCTGAGGGGCGTTGAGAACGGTGCGGGTCTCGGTCTGAGCGACCGGGCGAAGGCCGACGTGATCCCACGTCAGAGTGATCTGAGTGCCTGACTGCGGCGATGCGGTCGCCTGCTCGCAGAGGGTCGTGCCCTGCCAGGTGAAGACCGTGGATTCGGCTATGTGTCCGCCGTCGGTGAGACGTTCCTTGGCGATTCTTCGGCCGAGCGCGTCATACCGGTAGCGCCATTCCGTCCCGTCCGGTGTGATGGCGCGAGTCAGCCGATCTTCGGCATCCCAGGTGTAGTGCCAGGTATCGGGAGAGCGCGACATCCGCTTCTTCTGTCGAAGCGTGATCCGCCCGGCTCGGTCGTACTCGTACCTGACCCGTCCTGCCTGGGAGATCGCGGTGCCCTCATAGGTCCGCGCCCCGACCGCCTCTTGGCCGGCATGGCGGACCGGCCAATCCGCTGCCAGCAGGTTCCCCGCGTCGTCGTAGGCGTAGCGTTCGGACCAGTTCTCGGCGTCGGCCGTCAGGATCCGACCCATGCTGTCGTGATCGAACCGGATGAGTCCGTTCAGCTGGTCGTCGATGGAGGTTGGGTAACCGTCGGACCGGTAGGTGTAGGAACGCCGTTGGACGATGCGGCCCTGGGGCGCGTTGACTCTCTGGTCGGTCAGCCGCCCGAGCACGTCGTACGTGGTGTTCACCGTGACGGACGCGTCAGTGGTACGAGAAATCTCTCTGCCCTGAGGATCATGCGTGAATGCCATAGTGCGGGCAGATGAGGTCAAGGTTGTGCGATTTCCGACGGCGTCGTAAGACCATTCTCCTACGGCTCCGGAAGGGGTCACACGGCGCGTGTGCCGCCCCATCGCGTCATATTCGTATGTGATCGTGCGGCCGTTGATTGTTTCGGCTACGAGTGCGCCCTTGCTGTCTCGTCGCAGATGAACTGAGGAGTGCGAATTCGACGCCTCCGTGAGGTTCCCCATGGCATCGTAGGAGTAGGTGCTGACATCGCCTTCCGCCTCCTTGCGTACGATCTGGCCGAGTGCGTTGCGCTCGTATCGGATCTGCTGGCCCGATGGGTTCGTGCGAGACCTGAGACTGCCTGCCGCGTCGTGGTCGTATGTGACCTCACGTCCGTCGAAGTCGAATTCCGAGGTCAGGCGCCCCGCCCGATCGTACTGATACCTCCAGGTGCGGCCCATCGGGTCGCGGACTTCCCTCAGACGGAGTGCTGAGTCGTACGAGAACTCGTGCCGTATTCCGCCGGGTTCCAGGCGTGCGACCAAGACGTCGAAGTGTGAGTACTCGTAGCGTGTGATGGCACCAGTGGGGTCCACGTGTTCGAGGCAGTTGCCCTCGCCGTCGTACGACCACGTCTCCACCGAGCCGTCCGGCGCGACCCGGCGGCTCATGCGTCCCTCAACGGTCCAACCCTGCTCGGTCCTTCTGCCCAGTGCGTCGGTACTGACCACTGGCCGGCCGAAACCGTCGTAGTCGTAGGTGATGCTGTTCCCGAGCGGGTCGACAACCTCGACGGGCAGGCCAGCGGCATCGCTGCGTACACGGGTGGTCGCGCCGACCGAGTCGGTGACGGACGTCGGCCCACCGGACTCGTCGAACGTATATCGCGTCTCGGAACCTGCCGGGTCGGTGACCTTCAGGCAGTTCCCCTTGGCATCGTATTCTCGAACCCATGAATTCCCGTCAGGCAAAGTGATCCTGATAGGTAGAGATAGTTCGTTGTACGTCAGCTCGATCGCGGCGGCGTCTTGACGCCGCACGCGTAGAGGCTGCCCGTACTCATTGTTCACGAAGTGCGTGGTATTTCCCAGCGCGTCCGTCCGGGATGCCACATGGTGATTCCCGTCGTAGGTTGTGCTGTTTCTGTTCCCCAGCGGGTCGATTTCGCACACGACCAGACAGCTGTCATTCGTCACATAGCGCGCCTCGGCCCCGTCCGCATCTATGACGGTAGTGATGCGATGGCCGGGAAACTCGGGGCTGGTGCCGTCATACGAGAACGTGTGCGCGAGGTGCCCGGACTCTCCACTTTGGCTCACGCATCGGTCTTGGGTGTCGTAGGCGTAGCTGTACAGGCTTTGATTGGTGTCCAGCCAAGACGTGATGCGCCTGTCCTGGTCGTAGGTGAAAGTAAGTGAGCGGCCGGAGGAGTTGGTGACGGTGGTGAGGTTGCCGTCGGTGTAGCCGTAGCGCTTGATAACGGTGTCCGAGCCGTTCTCGCCCGCGCTTACGAGGCTGAGTGCGGTGACGCGGTTGTCCTCGACGGTCAGTTCCAGGTGGTAGCCGCCGGAATGACGGATCGCGGCGGGGGTGCCGTCGGTTTCGTAGCCGAAGTCGATGGTGTTGTGGTTGCGGTCGGATATCCGGGTGAGCAGGGCCACGCCGTCGTCAGGGGCGGGCGGGGTGAAGTGACG
>NZ_WMBF01000296.1:0-7844 GCF_019400875.1 Streptomyces anatolicus
GAACCACCGCGGCCGCAGGCACCGCACTGGCGGCCGCCCGCTCGGGCCACCGGACACTGGTGCTCAGCGCCGACCGCACCGACACCCTGGACGCCGTACTCGGCGGCCAGGACACGCACCCGGGGCTCACCGCGCGGCGCCTCGCGCCCGCCACCCACTTCCGGGACGACCTGCTCGCCCTGCAGGAACGTGCCGCCTCCGCCCTCGACCTGCTCGGCGCCGAGCGGCTCGACGGCGAGGAGCTGACCCCGCTGCCCGGCAGCGGCGAGCTCGCCCTGCTGCGCGCCCTGCGCGACGCCGCCCGCGAGGGCGCCCACGACACCGTGGTCGTCGACCTGCCGCCCACCCCCGAAGCCCTCGCCGTCCTCGCCCTGCCCGAGCAGCTGCGCCGCTATCTGCGCAGGCTCCTGCCGCCCGAACGGCAGGCCGCCCGCGCCCTGCGCCCCATGCTCGGCCGCCTCGCGGGCGTCCCGATGCCCGCCGCCTGGCTGTACGAGAGCGCCGCCCGCCTCGAGGGCGAGCTGGCCGCCGCCCAGGCCGTGATCGAGGCCCCCGCGACCACCGTGCGCCTGGTCGCAGAGCCGGGCCCCGCGGGCGCCGACGCCCTCGCCTCGGCCGCCACCGGCCTCGCCCTGCAAGGCCTGCGCACCGACCTCCTCATCGCCAACCGCGTCCTGCCCGACACGTCCGCCGACACCTGGCTCGCGGCGCTCTCCGCGCAGCAGCGCAAGACGCTGGACGAGTGGGAGACGGCGTACGAGCCTGTCCTCACGGTCCGCCACCTCGGCCACGACCCGCGCGGCGCCGCCGACCTCGCCGCCCTCGGCCTGCCCGCGCCGGCCGCCGCCCCGGCGCCCGTCGAGTGGCCCGTCACCGAGGCGCCCGCCGACGAGCAGGACCGCGCCTACACCTGGCACATACCGCTCCCCGGCGCCGTACGCGAACAGCTCGGCCTGATCCGGCGCGGCGACGAACTCGTCATCACCGCCGGAGCCTTCCGTCGCATCGTCACCCTGCCGTCCGCGCTGCGCCGCTGTTCAGTAGCCGGAGCAGGGCTGCGCGAGGGCGAGCTGCGGGTGCGGTTCACGCCGGACCCCGGCCTGTGGCCCGAAGGACGGTGAACGGGCTACCGCCATTCGGGTAACGTCGAGTGGTATGAGCGATGCATCCGAGCGTGAGGTCCCCCGCGTCGAAGCCGAGGCCGCGGCTGACGCCGACGCCTGGGAGAAGGCGTGCGCCGAGGATCTCGCGGCGGAGCGGGCCCGCCGCCGCGCCGAGTACGGGCCGCAGCCCGGCTCCGCGGCCGAGGAGCTGCGCAAGCTCGTCGACGCCGTCTCCGACAAGCTCTCCGGGCTCCAGTCGCCGCTGCTCGGCGCGGTCGGGCAGGGCGTCGTCGAGCAGACCGTGAAGCAGGTCGTCCAGCAGGCGAAGGCCGTGGTCGAGCCGGTCATCGAGCGCAATCCCGATGTCTTCGACCACCTGGCGGCGGCCGGTTCCGAACTGCTCGCCGCCTACCGTTCGGCGGTCGAGAAGCAGGAGACCCGCTGGACCCGCGGCGACGGGGCGGACGGCGCCGACACCAAGGACACCGATCGCCGGGACGAGGGGCCCACGACCGGGGAACACATCGATCTCGACTGACCCCCCTCGGGTACGGTGGGCCGTAGCGGGGCTCGATCGAACTGAGGGATTCATGGGACTCACCATCGGCGTCGACATCGGCGGCACCAAGATCGCGGCCGGAGTGGTCGACGAGGACGGCAACATCCTCTCGACCTTCAAGGTGCCCACCCCTGGTACTTCCGAGGCCATCGTCGACGCGATCGCCTCCGCCGTGGAAGGCGCGCGGGCCGGACACGAGATCGTCGGCGTCGGCATCGGCGCCGCCGGCTACGTCAACCGCCAGCGCTCCACGGTCTACTTCGCGCCGAACATCGACTGGCGGCAGGAGCCGCTGAAGGACGAGGTCGAAAGGCGCGTCGGCCTTCCGGTCGTCGTGGAGAACGACGCCAACGCCGCCGCGTGGGGCGAGTACAAGTTCGGCGGCGGCAAGGGCCACCGCAACGTCATCTGCATCACGCTCGGCACCGGCCTCGGCGGCGGCATCATCATCGGCAACAAGCTGCGCCGCGGCCACTTCGGCGTGGCGGCCGAGTTCGGCCACATCCGGATGGTCCCGGACGGCTTGCTCTGCGGCTGCGGCAGCCAGGGCTGCTGGGAGCAGTACGCATCCGGGCGCGCCCTCGTGCGGTACGCGCGCCAGCGGGCCAACGCCACCCCCGAGAACGCCGAGTACCTCCTCTCGCTGGGTGACGGCACCCCCGAGGGCATCGAGGGCAAGCACATCTCGATGGCCGCCCGGCAGGGTGACGCCGTCGCCATCGACTCCTACCGCGAGCTGGCCCGCTGGGCGGGCGCGGGCCTCGCCGACCTGGCGTCGCTCTTCGACCCGTCCGCGTTCATCGTCGGCGGCGGCCTCTCGGACGAGGGCGAGCTGGTCCTCGACCCGATCCGCAAGTCCTTCAAGCGCTGGCTCGTCGGTGCCGCGTGGCGCCCCGAGGCGCAGGTCATCGCCGCCCAGCTGGGGAACAAGGCGGGGCTTGTCGGCGCGGCGGATCTGGCGCGGGAGCCTGACCCGGTCATGTGACCTGTGCCAAAGTGTCGGCCGCACCTTTAGGCGCCGTCGATCGCGCTGCGCGCTCGTCCTCAAACGCCGGACGGGCTGGATTCTCTCCGGCCCGTCCGGCGTTCCCGTGTACCTGTCCGGCGTTCGCGTATCTTGAGCGCCATGTCGACGAGTACGGCCCGTACGCTGCCCAACTCCCACACCGAAGAGGACGGTTCGGCCGTCATCCGGGTGCTCAGCTACAACATCCGTTCGATGCGGGACGACACCGACGCGCTCGCCCGGGTCATCGCCGCCTGCGCCCCCGACCTCGTCCTGATCCAGGAGGCGCCGCGGTTCTTCCGCTGGCGCAAGAAGCTGGCCCGTCTCGCGCGCGCCGCCGACCTGGTGATCCTCTCCGGCGGCGGCACCGCGTCGGGCCCGGCGCTGCTCTGCTCGCTCCGGGCGACCGTCGAGCGCACCGAGGACGTGCTGCTGCCCCTCACCCCGGGGCTGCACCGGCGCGGCTTCGCGACCGCGGTCGTGCGCTTCGGGGGCGCCCGACTCGGCGTCCTGAGCTGCCACTTGAGCCTTCAGGCCGACGAGCGGTACGCGCAGGGCGGAATGCTGCTCGACCGGCTCGCCGGGATGGGCGTGGAGCACGCCGTCGCGGGCGGCGACCTCAATGAGAGGCCGCAGGGGCGTACGTTCCGCAGGCTCGCGGAGGGGCTGACGGACTGCTGGACGGCCGAGCCCTGGGGCGGCGAGAACACCTCCACGCCCGCCGACCCGCACCAGCGCATCGACGCGCTGTTCGCCACGCCCGGCGTCGAAGTGCTCGGCTGCGGCGTGCCGTTGGAGCTGCCCGGGATCACCGGGGAAGACCTGAGGGCGGCCACGGACCATCTGCCGGTCCTGGCCGCCCTCAGGGTTCCCGCTACGCGCTGAGCCTCACGGGCGCTGCTTCACCTTGTCGGTGATCGCCCATTTGTCGAGGTATGAGAGCTGGGTGTACGTCTTCGTCTTCGCGCCGGTCCCCGAGGTGCGGGTGTCGCGGGAGCCCAGGAACTCGTACGTCTTGGGGTCGAAGATGAAGGCACGCTCGTGCGGGGTGCCCGGCAGCATCGGATCGGTGTAGGTGATCGCCACGCCGGTGCGGCCCTTCGCGTCCTTCTGGTTCGGGACCGCCTTCACCCCAGGGACCATGCCGAGTGCTTCGTACGCGGCCGGGCGCAAGCCCTTCGGCATCACCGGGACCAGCTTCAGCAGGCCGGCGAGGTGGGACTGGATGATCGACCACTCCTGGTCGGTGATCTTGTCGTAGAACCCGCTCTTGTGGCCCGCGTCCATCTCCTTGAGCAGCGTGGCGATCAGCTTCTCGGGGTCGGTCGGCAGCTTCTCGAGCGTGTCCCAGTCCTGCGGGGGCCACAGCCGCTCGTTGGCCTTGAGCGGCTTCGACCACCAGCCCTTGCCCAGTTCCATGATCCAGGAGCGTTTGGAGCCGTCCACGGAGCGCCAGATCTCGCTGACGTGCCGCTTGACCTCACCGGTGCCCTGTTCGGTCTCCTTGGTGATCTCCCTCGTGTAGGTGTACTGGTCGTCGCGCGGGGCGGTGGTCCTCTCGTGCCTGCGCTCGTAGGCGGCCGCGCCGTTGAGCACGGTCCGCGCGGAGACGTTGCCGAGCGGCGGGCTGGCGACGGGCGCCTTCGCGCGGGGCTCCTGACCTTCCTCGCCGGTGTTCACCGCGACGAGAGCGGTCCCCACCACGGCGGCCGCGACCGCCCCGGCGACGGCGACGCGCAGCACCGGGCGGCGCCGCCGTACGGGACGGGCAGCCGGTTCGTTCATCGCGGCGAAGAGCCGCACCCGCGCGCGGTGGCGGGTGTCGTCGTCGAGCGGGGGCGCTCCCGCCTCCCAGTGACGCAGTTCATCAAGCTCGTTCATGGGCGTGTACCTCCTGGAAAGCTGTCGGGTCGGTTCCGCCCAGTGCTTCGCGCAGTGTTCTGCGGGCCCGGTGCAGCCGGGATCTGACGGTGCCGACGGGCACCCCCAGCGCGTGCGCCACCTCCTCGTAGCCGAGGTCGGCCCACGCCACGAGGAGCAGCACGTCACGGTGGCGTGCGGGGAGGCGGGCCAGCGCCGCCGCCAGCTCCCCGCGCATCCCCTCGGCGCCCGCGCGGGCGACCGCGCGGTCGGCGACCGACTCCTCGTGCGGCACCGGCGCGGGCACCCGGGCGAGCGCCTTGAAGCGGCGGGCCTCGGCCCTGCGGTGCCGCCCGATGAGGTTGGTGGCGATGCCGAAGAGCCAGGGGCGGGCGTCGGCCCGCGCCAGGTCGTAGCGGTGGCGCTCCTTGAAGGCGGTGGTGAAGGTGTCCGCCATCAGATCCTCCGCCGCCTCGGGACCGAGCCGGCGCGCCGCGTACCGGTGGACGGAGTCGGCGTGCCGGTCGAAGAGGGCGGCGAACTGCTCGGGCTCGTCCCGGGACCGCTCGATGGACCAGGCGTCGCTCTGCTCGCCCTGCCCCAGGAGAAGGGGGACGCCGGGGTCGACGGTCATCGGGGCTCCTTTCGTTCGTACGAACGCCTCGAAGGCTTGGGCTTGGGGTTGTGCGGGTGGTTCACCTCTCCTTCGCCGCTCGGCGGGATCGGGTTCCATTCCCGCGTCCCAGGCGGTTCCCTTGCCGTGTCCCGCGCGTCCCGGGCACGCCGAAGGCCCGCCCGGAGCGCTCCGGACGGGCCTTGAAGTGCGGCTGCGCGGCTGCGCGCGGGCTCAGACGACCGCCCCGCGCCCCGGGTCGTCGTCCTCGTCCTCGTCCCCGCTGTGCATCCGCGTCACGAGCGTGGCGAAGCCGCCCAGGAAGCCGCCGATGCCGAGCGTCGTCAACCACCACGTCATCTGCCAGCCGAGCAGCACGGCGAGCAGGATGAGGAGCGGGCCGCCGAGCACCGCGAGCCAGGCGAACTTGGCCGTCACGTCGGCCTCGGGCAGCGGCGGCGGCTCCGGAGGCACGAAGTGGCCCTCGTCGTCCGCGTCGAAGTCGTCCTCGGTGGGCTCCGGGGCGGTGTAGTCGCGCGGGCCGCCGACGCCGGGCGCGAAGGAGACGGAGCTGCCGAGCGGCTTGTCGGCGCCGCGTCCCGGGTTGGACTTGGCGTCGGGGGCGTCCTTCGCGGGGCCGTCCTGGGAGGGGGCGGCGCCCGTCGGGCCGTTCGTCTCCGACTCCAGGAGGGCCAGGTCCTCGACCGACTTGAAGGGCTTCGCGCCGGGCGGGTCCGCGGGCTCCTCGCCGTACCCCGCGACGATCGCCTGCCAGGCGGCGTCCTCGTCGAGCGGCAGCCCGCCGTCGCGGGGCGCCCTGCTCTTCTCGAGGTTCTTCTCGGGGCTCTTCGCGGCGGCCTGCTCGGGCTCGCGGCTCTCCTCGTCACGGCTCTCGTCGCGGCTCTCGTCGCGGTCCGCCTCGTGCTCAGCCACCGGTGGCCGTCCCTTCCTTGCCGACACTGGGGGCGAGCCGGCCGACGAAGGCGTAACTCTCCTCGAAAATCCGGTCCGCGTCATGGTCCAACGTCGCCACGTGGTAGCTCTGTTCCAGCAGGATCTCCGTGACGTCCCTGGACGAGACGCGGCTGAGGACGCGCGCCGAGTCGGCGGGCGGCACCACGTGGTCGCGCGGGCTGTGGAGCAGCAGCAACGGCTGGGTGACCTGCGGCAGTTCGCCGTCGACGAGGCGGAAGAAGATCCGCAGGGAGTACGCGGCGTGCAGCGACACCCTGTCGTAGCCGATCTCCACCGAGCCGGGCTTGGCGATGTCGCTCGCGATGCCCTTCGTCGTCCGCACGAGGTGCCGGACGACCGGAAGCGCGTAGGGGGACAGGCCGTGCAGCTTGTTCGCCGGGTTGACCAGGACGATGCCGCTGATCGCGTCACCGTGCTTGGCCGCGAGGCGCAGAGCGAGCGCGCCGCCCATGGAGAGCCCGAAGACGAAGACCCGCTCGCACCGCTCCAGCAGGCCCCGCAGCTCGCGCTCCACCTCCGCGTACCAGTCCTGCCAGCCGGTGACCTGCATGTCCTCCCAGCGGGTGCCGTGCCCGGGAAGGAGCGGCAGCGAGACGGTCAGGCCGCGCTCCGCCAGATACTCGGCCCAGGGGCGCAGCGACTGCGGGGATCCGGTGAAGCCGTGGCAGAGCAGGACGCCGACCTCGCCGCCTTCGTGGCGGTACGGCTCGGCTCCGGGGAGGACCGGCACCTTCGGTCTCCTTCGTGAGATGTGGCAAGGGGAGTCGGGGCAGCTTGCGGGAACGTGACAGCTTGCGAGAAGTGGAGAGGAGTACTTCACCGTACGCGACCGGACTGACACCGACCAGGGTCGTCGGGCCCATTGGCCGTACCCCGGGTTAAGGTCTGATCCACAGAAACAGGAGGCATTCGGTTTGATCTACGGCGCAATGAAGGTTGCCATCGGAGGGCCGCTGAAGCTCGGCTTCAGGCCCTGGGTGGAGGGCCTTGAGAACGTCCCCGCCGAGGGTCCCGCCATTTTGGCGAGCAACCACCTCTCGTTCTCGGACTCCTTCTTCCTCCCCGCGGTCCTCGACCGCAAGGTCACCTTCATCGCCAAGGCGGAGTACTTCACCTCCCCCGGCGTGAAGGGCAAGCTGACCGCCGCCTTCTTCAAGGGCGTCGGCCAGCTCCCCGTGGACCGCTCCGGCGGCCGCGGCGCGGGCGAGGCGGCCATCAAGAGCGGCATCGAGGTCCTGGAGCGCGGCGAGCTCTTCGGCATCTACCCCGAGGGCACGCGCTCGCCCGACGGCCGCCTCTACCGCGGCAAACCGGGCGGCCTCGCGCGCGTGGCGCTCGCCACGGGCGCGCCGGTGCTCCCCGTGGCCATGATCGACACGGAGAAGATCCAGCCGCCCGGCAAGCTGATGCCGAAGCTGATGCGCCCCGGCATCCGCATCGGCAAGCCGCTCGACTTCCGCCGCTACCAGGGCATGGAGCAGGACCGCTTCGTGCTGCGTGCGCTGACCGACGAGGTCATGTACGAGATCATGAAGCTCTCCGGCCAGGAGTACGTCGACATGTACGCGACGGCCGCGAAGCGCCAGATCGCCGAGGCCGCGAAGGCCGCGAAGGCGATCGAGAAGGCGGCGGAGAAGGCGGCGGAGAAGGCGGCTGCCGAGAAGGCGGCCGCCAAGGCGGGGGACAAGGAACGGTCAGGCGCCTAGCCGCGTCCGTTCAGGGGTGGGG
>NZ_WMBF01000297.1:0-7843 GCF_019400875.1 Streptomyces anatolicus
CCTCACCGGGGGCGCGCAGGGTGTCGAGGACCTGGCGGACCTCTCCCAGCGCCTCCTTGCTGGCGGCCTTGATGGTGGTGAGGGCGGTGCGGGCCTGTTCCGGATCGGAGTCGAGCAGTGCTAGGCCCATGCCCGCCTGGACGTTGATGACGGAGATGCTGTGCGCGAGGACGTCGTGCAGTTCGCGGGCCATGCGCAGCCGCTCCTCGTCGGCACGCCGCTCGGCGGCCCGCGCGCGCTCGGCCCGCTCCTTGTCCCACTGTTCACGGCGTACGCGGCCCAACTCGCAGACCGCGACGACCGCGACGACCCAGACGGCGACAACGATCTCCCCGCTCCAGGGGCTCGCCCCGTCGCCGCCGGGCGGCAGCCACTCGTAGAGCCAGTGCGCGAGCAGCAGATGCCCGGCCCAGAGCGCGCCGACCGCACCCCACGCCGCGGGCCGGTGCCCCGCCACGACCGCGGCGAAGCAGGCCACGGCGACGGTGAGCAGCACCGGGCCGTACGGGTATCCGGCGCCGAGGTAGACCAGCGTCACGGCGGTGGTGGCGTACGCGACGGTGATCGGGAAGCGGTGCCGCAGCAGGAGCACGCCCGTGGCCAGGAGGAGCAGCACCCTGGCGAGGGGGTCGAGTGCCACGCGGTCGGGCTGGCCGTGTCCGGCGAAGCCGGAGCCGAGCTGTACGAACACGGTGAGCGCGAGCGTCGTGAGCCAGGGCAGCCGGGGGGCCGCCCCTTCCGGCGTCCGCAAGTTCCACCAGGCCGGTCCCTTCCGCCACATCGGCGGTCCGCCCCACGCCGGGGGCGGACCGCCCGGCCTGTGTTCGCGCTGCTCGTCCATGCCGGTCACGCTATGCCGCACGCGGGCCGGCGGGCGTCCGCCGGGCGAGGTGATCACGCGTACTCCCCCGGGAGTATCCGCCCTCACCCGCGTCGCCCCGCGTGCCGCACAGCCTCTCACCTGGGCGCTTGTTACGCAGTTCAGCCCCATACTAGACTTTATGTATGGCTAAGACGCCGCGCATGACACTGCAGACCCAGCTGGTGCTGCGGACGCTGCTCGAGACCCCCGCCCGGGCCCGCTACGGCCTCGAACTCTCCGAGGCCGCGGGCCTGCCGACCGGCACGATCCATCCGATACTCGCCCGCCTGGAGAACGCGGGCTGGCTGGAGTCGTTCTGGGAGGACACCGGCGAGATCGAGAAGACCGATCCGCCGCGTCCGCGCCGCCGCTACTACCGCTTCACGCAGAGCGGCGCCGAATCCGCCCGTCTCGCCCTCGCGCAGGCCTACAACGGCGGGGCGACCTCGGCCCGGTTGCGCCCGGTGGCCGAGGGTCCCGGAGGGGTGTGACCGCGTGGAGAGCTATGACGACCACCCTCTGAACACCGCCTTCGTGAACACCGGCTTCGTGAACCTCGACCTGGAGGAGGACTCCTCCGTAGGTGGCAGCCCGCGCCTGCGCCTCCTCGGGAGCATGGAGGTGAGGACGCCGGTGGGCAGCCTCCTGAGCTGCGAGCACGGGCACCTCACGGAAGTGGATGACTGCGAGGCCTGCGGCATCCGTATACACGGCGAGCCGCGCTTCGAATCATCGCGGCAGGCGATCGCCGAGCACGCGGCGCAGATCGCCGAAGCCGAGGCCCGCATCGCGGCCGGCACCGAGGCCGAGCCGAGCGCCACCAGGACCACCATGGACCAGTTGGCCGCGGTGCCGTCGCCGTCGGCTGCGCGGCGCCCCAGGCGCAGCAGGTGTGTCAACCTCGCGGCCCGCCTCCTGCCCTGCCAGGACCGCGAACGGTGGCTGGAGGAGTGGCAGGCCGAGTGGTTCGATCTCGCCGCCCGCCCCGCGCGCGTACGCGTCGGGTTCGTGGCGCGCCTCGTCCTGCACAGCGGACCCCGGCTCGCCTGGCTGCTGCGCGTCGGACGCCCCAAGGAGACGGCATGACCGGCCGGTTACCCGTAAGGGAGAAGCCGCACTTCACGAGGGAGCGGGCCGAGAGCCTGGCCGCGTACAACGCGGCGCTCGCCGCGACGCACCGCCTCTTCGCCTCCCCGGCGATGGAGAAGTGGATGACGGAGAGCCTCACCGCGCTCACGGGCAGACCCACCACCGTCAACCGGAGCCTCTCTCTGCTGACGCTCGACGACGACGAACTCCGCGGGGTGCTGCACTCCGTCCGGGCGCAGCGCCTGAGGGAGGACCACCCGGACCACCTGAACCGCCGGGCCGCGCGGCACGCGGTGGCTCCGTCCGGCCCCGGTTCGCCCGGGCCCCGGCTCATCTCGCTCGCGGCCATGCTGCTGCCCGGCGCGCAGCGCGGCCGTTGGGCCGAGGAGTGGGCCGCCGAATGGGCCGATCTGTCCGAACGCCCCCTGCGCACACGCTGGTCGTACCTCGCCAGGCTGCTCCTCCACGGCGCGCCCAGACTCGCCTGGAGCGCCCGCCGCGCCGCACGCCGGGGGACGGCGTGAACCGGCCGGCCCCTCCCTTCGGACCCCTCAGGAACCACCCGACAGGAGATCACCTGATGTCACTCCAGGACGGCGGGGCCGTCATCCACCTGCGCTATCTGCCCGGCACCGGCTTCGCCCTGGCGGGCGCCGTCGCCGCGGGCATCACCTGGGAGTACGTCCCCGAGCCCGGCACCTGGCCCCTCGCCGTGATCGCGGCGGTGGCCATGGTGTGCGACGCGGTCATCATCGCCGCACGCGGTGGGCGCGGGTAGCGGCACGGCCGCCCCTCGCGGTGGGCGCGGGCGACGAAACCGCCGCCCCGGCCCTCAGCGCTCGATCTTGCTCAGCGCCCGCCCCGCCAGCGGATGCGTCCGTACCAGTTCGCCCAGTGTCGTCGTGCCGCGGGTGATCTTCGCGAAGGCGTTCCACGCGGGGCGGAAGCCCGTGACCGCCGCGTGGAACACACCGGGGCGGCGCTCGAAGATCTGGAGCATGCGGCGCCCCACGCTCATCTCGACGCCGAGGCCCGCCTTGATGGCGAACGCGTAGTTCAGCGCCTGGCGGCGGGCGTCCACCGCGTCGTGCGCCTCCGCGATCCGGACCGCCCACTCACCCGCGAGGCGCCCGGAGCGCAGCGCGAAGGAAATGCCCTCGCGGGTCCACGGCTCCAGGAGGCCCGCCGCGTCGCCGCAGACCAGGACCCGGCCGCGGGAGAGCGGGGAGTCGTCACTGCGGCAGCGCGTGAGGTGCCCGGAGGAGATGCTGGGCTCGAAGCCGGCGAGGCCGAGCCGGGCGATGAAGTCCTCCAAGTACCGCTTGGTGGCGGCGCCTTCGCCGCGCGCGGAGATCACGCCGACGGTCAGGGTGTCGCCCTTGGGGAAGACCCAGCCGTAACTGCCGGGCATCGGACCCCAGTCGAGGAGGACGCGCCCCGCCCAGTCCTCGGCGACGGTCTCGGGCACCGGGATCTCCGCCTCCAGACCGAGGTCGACCTGGTCGAGCTTGACCCCGACATGCGCTCCTATGCGGCTGGCACTGCCGTCGGCGCCGACCACGGCGCGGGCCAGGACCGTCTCGCCGCCCTGGAGCATCACGGCGACGGTCCGCCGGTCGGGCACCTCGGGGCCGTGCTGCTCCACGCGCGCGACGGTGACGCCCGTGCGCAGCTCGGCGCCCGCCTTCTGGGCGTGCTCGACGAGCTGCTGGTCGAACTCGGGGCGGTTGATGAGCCCGAAGAGCGTCTGCCGGGAGCGGCGCGTGCGCGTGAACTTGCCGTCCAGGGAGAACGTCACCGCGTGCACCCGGTCGCGCAGCGGCAGCTCGAAGCCGGGCGGCAGGGCATCGCGCGAGGGGCCGATGATGCCGCCGCCACACGTCTTGTAGCGGGGCAGTTCGGCTTTCTCCAGGAGCAGCACGCTGCGTCCCGCGACGGCCGCCGCATAGGCCGCCGATGCCCCCGCGGGGCCGGCTCCGACCACGACGACGTCCCACACGTACCGGGCGTCGTCCGCTGAGTTCTCGCTGCTCACGTTGGTCTACCGCTCCTGATCCCGCTGTTGGCCGCGCTTTCCCCTGGCATCCTACGGCGGACCCCTGCGGGTCTCTCCTGTGGGAGGATCGCAGGCATCCACAGATACAACGTCGCACCCACGAGGAGCGTGCCCATGTCGCCGGATCCGATCGCCGAGACCGTCGCCTCACTCATGCCGAGGGCGAAGGCGGAGCTGACCGAACTGGTCGCCTTCAAGTCGGTGGCGGACTTCGCGCAGTTCCCGAGGAGCGAGAGCGAGGCCGCCGCGAACTGGGTGGCGGACGCGCTGCGCGCCGAGGGCTTCCAGGACGTCGCGCTGCTCGACACCCCGGACGGCACGCAGTCGGTGTACGGCTTCCTGCCGGGCCCCGAGGGCGCGCCGACCGTCCTTCTGTACGCGCACTACGACGTGCAGCCGCCGCTCGACGAGGCCGGCTGGGTCACTCCGCCGTTCGAGCTGACCGAGCGCGATGGACGCTGGTACGGCCGGGGCAGCGCCGACTGCAAGGGCGGCCTCATCATGCACCTGCTCGCGCTGCGCGCCCTGAAGGCGAACGGCGGCGTCCCGGTGAGCGTCAAGGTGATCGTGGAGGGCTCGGAGGAGCAGGGCACGGGCGGTCTGGAGCGGTACGCGGAGGCGCACCCCGAGCTGCTCGCGGCCGACACGGTCGTCATCGGCGACGCGGGCAACTTCCAGGCCGGTCTGCCGACGGTGACGGCGACGCTCCGCGGCATGACCCTCGTACGCGTCAGCGTGGACACCCTTGAGGGGAACCTGCACTCGGGGCAGTTCGGCGGCGCCGCCCCGGACGCGCTCGCCGCGCTGGTGCGCGTGCTCGACTCGCTGCGCGCCGAGGACGGTTCGACAACTGTCGACGGTCTGACGGGCGAGGCCGTCTGGGACGGGCTTCAGTACGAAGAGGACAGCTTCCGCAGGGACGCCAAGGTCCTCGACGGTGTGCGGCTGATCGGCGAGGGCACGGTCGCCGACCGGATCTGGGCGCGCCCCGCCGTCACCGTCATCGGCATCGACTGCCCGCCGGTGGTCGGCGCGACGCCGTCGGTGCAGGCGAGCGCGCGGGCCCTGATCAGCCTGCGGGTGCCGCCGGGCGTGGACGCCGCCGAGGCGACGAAGCTGCTCCAGGCCCATCTGGAGGCGCACACCCCGTGGGGCGCGCGGGTGCACAGCGAGCAGATCGGGCAGGGCCAGGCGTTCCGCGCGGATACCACGAGCCCGGCGTACACGGCGATGGCCGAGGCGATGGGCGAGGCCTATCCGGGCCAGGAGATGCAGTTCGCGGGCCATGGCGGCTCGATCCCGCTCTGCAACACCCTCGCCTCGCTCTATCCGGACGCGGAGATCCTGCTGATCGGTCTGAGCGAGCCCGAGGCGCAGATCCACGCGGTCAACGAGAGCGTGTCGCCCGAGGAGCTCGAGCGGCTCTCGGTCGCCGAGGCGCTGTTCCTGCTCAAGTACGCGGCGAGCTGACCGCTCGCCCTCCGTCCTCCGTGGGGGACGGCTAGCCGTCGATCGGGGCGCCCGCCTCCAGGTAGAGCGCGGCGCCCCGTTCGCGTGCGCGCAGCGCCCACCGCAGCCGTTCGTAGCGCACCGAGGGCAGCAGGGCGGCGGCTTCCTGTTCGGTGACGAAGCGCCAGTCGCGCAGTTCGGGGCCGGGCAGCAGCATGCGGTGGACCTCGGTGCTGTCGAGCCGGCCGCCGTCGAAGAGGAACCGCATCCCTCCGTAGCCGGGCGGTTTCGGCGGCTCCCAGTCGGCGACCAACAGGCGGAGAGTGTCGGGGAGTTGGATGCCGGTCTCCTCGGCGACCTCGCGTACGCCCGCGCGCGCCGGTGCCTCGCCGGGTTCGACGACGCCGCCGGGGAACTCCCAGCCCGCCTTGTAGGTCGGGTCGACGAGCAGCACCCGGTCCTGTTCGTCGAAGAGCAGCACGCCTGCGGCAAGGGTCTCCGCGGTGGGCTCGGGGGTCTGCACGATGTCGCAGGCGGACGCGGCGCCGGTGCGCACGGCGTCGGCGAGGTGCGCGGCGGTCTCGTGGGGGGTGAGGGCGCTGGTGTCGAGGCGGTGGGCGTCCGTGCCGAGCCAGCCGGCGAGGGCCGTGCGGTACGGCTCGATGTGCTCGAACGACCACTGGCGTACGCGCAGGTCGCCGTCGGGCAGCTCCGGCGGGACATCGCGGCCGGATATCCGCTCGCGCAGGATCGTTTCGTCCGGGGCGAGCACGATGTGGCGTACGGGAATCCTGCGCGAGGCGAGGCCGCCGAAGATCTCGTCGCGGTACTCCTGGCGCAGCAGTGTCATCGGCACCACGAGGACGCCGCCCACTTCGGCGAGGAGCGCGGCCGCCGTGTCGACGACGAGGCGGCGCCAGATCGGCAGGTCCTGGTAGTCACTCACCTCGGCGAGCCGCTTGGGCGGCAGCAGATGGGGCAGTGCGCCGCCGATGACTTCCGGGTCGAAGAGCGTGCTGTTCGGGATCAGCTCGATCAGTTCCCGTGCGGCACTGGTCTTGCCCGCGCCGAACGCGCCGTTGATCCAGACGATCACGGTTCCCCCTCATCCGTCGGCCCCCTGTGGCTTGCCCGCAACACCCTGTCATGGAAACCAGGCGCTGATGGGTGAGGAAGTCTCGCGCCACCGGGCGCGATGTCAAGCTGCTTGTTTAATTTTCACCCGATCGCATGGTGCTGGGTTTTCGAGAATCGTTCCCGCACTCCACAGTGCGCCGGGCCCGGCTAGCGTGACTTCCCGGGCGCCCCGGTCCCCGGCGTCCCGAAGGAAATGCATTCCGGATGCGCCGCCCCCTCGGGGGAGATCGGCGCCGGCGCTGGGGGGATTGATGCGGCAGGACGAACTGAGCGAGTACACGTGCGAGGGCCTCGCTCAACCGCGGGTATACGGGCTCGACCGGACGATCGTGGTCGAGCTGCGCGGCGAGATCGACCTCGTGGCCTACCAGCGGATGGTCCCGCTGTTCGACGCCGTGGCCGCGGGCCCGGAGCCGGTCGTGATCGTCGATCTGAGCGAGGCCGGCTTCTTCGACTGTTCCGGGATCTCGTTGCTGATGCGGGCCCACCGACGGGTGAGCGACAGAGGCGGCGCGCTGTGCGTCGTCTGCACCCACCCGCTGACCCTGCGCATGCTGCGCCTCACGGGCCTCACCGAAACCCTCTCCCCCGCGCCGACCGTGGGAGCGGCGCTGGCCGCCCTCGGCGATGTCACGCAGCGCGACGCTTGAGCGAGCGCGCCGAGCCTCCTCGTCTTACGTTGGCCGGGAAGGTCCCCCGCCGCGAACGGCGGAGGACAGTGGAAGACAGAGGAGTGACCATGGGTGACAAGGGCGGCATGGACAAGCTGAAGGGCAAGGCCAAGGAGATGGCCGGCAAGGCCACCGGCGACAAGCGCCGCGAGGCCGAGGGCAGGACGGACCGGACCAAGGGCGAGGCCAAGGACACCATGGAGTCCGCCCGTGACAAGGCCAAGGGCATGAAGGACTCGCTGAAGCGGAACGACTCCTAGGTCTCTCCGGGCCTTCCGGGCCTCCGGGCTCCGGGCCTCCGGCTTCCGGGCCTGCGGGGCTCCGGGCCTCCGGCTTCCGGGCCTGCGGGCCTTCCGGCCTCCGGCTTCCGGTGTGTTGGCCTTCCGGCCTCCGGCTTCCGGTGTGTTGGCCTTCCGGCCTCCGGGCCTCTGGCCCTGGCCTGTTGGCCTTCCGGCCTCCGGGCCTCCGGGCTCCGGCTTCCGGGCATGCGGGCCTTCCGGCTTCCGGGCCTCCGGCCTCCGGCCTCCGGCCTGTTGGCTGCCGCGCCCCCCGCTCCTCGCGGGGGGCGCTCGCCTGTTC
>NZ_WMBF01000298.1:0-7813 GCF_019400875.1 Streptomyces anatolicus
CCCACGAGCCCCAGCCGTCCCCGGAGGGCCTGGAAGCCCCGGAGACCCCGGAAGGCCTCGACGACCTTCCCGAGATCCCGCCGTACGACAAGGTGGGGGCGCTGGACGCGCGGGCCCTGTCCAAGACTCTCTTCGGGCGCCTCGAATCGCTCGAGGAAGGCACCCACGAGTACTCGTACGTCCGCAACACCCTGGTCGAGCTGAACCTCGCCCTGGTGAAGTTCGCGGCCTCCCGGTTCCGCTCCCGCAGCGAGCCGATGGAGGACATCATCCAGGTCGGCACGATCGGCCTCATCAAGGCGATCGACCGCTTCGAACTCAGCCGCGGTGTGGAGTTCCCCACGTTCGCGATGCCGACGATCGTCGGTGAGATCAAGCGCTTCTTCCGTGACACGAGCTGGTCGGTGCGGGTCCCGCGCCGCCTCCAGGAACTCCGGCTCGACCTCGCCAAGGCGGGCGACGAACTCGCCCAGAAGTTCGATCGCGCCCCCACGGTCGGCGAACTCGCCGAGCGCCTCGGCATCTCGAACGACGAGGTCGTCGAGGGCATGGCCGCCTCCAACGCCTACACGGCCAGCTCGCTGGACGCCCAGCCCGAGGAGGACGACTCCGAGGGCGCGCTCGCGGACCGCATCGGTTACGAGGACCACGGCCTCGAGGGTATCGAGTACATCGAGTCGCTGAAGCCGCTGATCGCCGAGCTGCCGCCGCGCGACCGCCAGATCCTCTCCCTCCGCTTCGTCGCCAACATGACGCAGTCGGAGATCGGCGAGGAGCTGGGCATCTCGCAGATGCACGTGTCGCGACTGCTGTCGCGGACTCTCGTCAAGCTCCGCAAGGGACTGACGGTCGAGGAGTGAGCCGGCGCGGCGCCGCTGTGCGCTCGAACGGCCTCGTGGGGCCCGCTCCTTGACGGAGCGGGCCCCATTTTTCTGTCGCCCGTCACACGCTGGGGGAAGTCACCCGCCGGGAGCAGCCAGATCCGCGGGCCGCGTGCGCAACTTGGCGGCGATGCGGGCGAGGGCGCGCTGGTCGGCGGCGGTGAGGGGATCCAGTACGAGTTCGCGTACCGCGCGCACGTGCGTCGGCGCCGCGGCAGTGACCACCTCGTACCCCGCGTCGGTCAGGGCGGCGAGCGTGAAGCGGCCGTCGTCGGGGTCGGGGAAGCGTTCCACCCAGCCGCGCTTCTCGAACCGCTTGACGACGTTCGAGAGGCGGGAGAGCGAGCCGTTGGCCAGGTAGGCCAGTTCGCTCATCCGCAGGCGGCGCTCGGGGCTCTCGGAGATGTGGCTGAGGGTCAGGTACTCGAAGAGGGAGAGGCCGAACTCGCGCTGGAGCGGCGACTCCAGCCGCCCCGGCAGGAGCAGGGCCAGGGAGGCCAGCCCGGTCCAGGCCTCCTTCTCGGCGGCGGTGAGCCACTGCGGCTCGTCAGCGGTGCCGGCGTCCGGGGGCGGGGAGCTGGTCATGCCGGTCAGCCTATCAATCGGGCAGTGCGCACATCTCCGAAAACACTTCAAGCGTGAAGTGAGAGTGTGTTACGTTCGCCCTCCACTTCACTACACACGTGAAGTCAAACGAGGGGATCTGCCATGTCCGTCACCGCTCCGAACGCCCCCGAGTTCTTCGTCACCCCCGGCTACGGCGAGACGCTGCTGTCCGCCCTGCGCTACAGCCAGGCCGTGCGGACCGGAGACCGCGTCGAGACCTCCGGACAAGGCGGGTGGGACGACGACTTCACCTTCCCCAAGGCCCTGGAGGACGAGATCGTCCGGGCCTTCGACAACGTCGAGCGAACCCTCGCCCTGGCCGGGGCCGGCTGGCCCGATGTCGTCTCCGTGAACTCGTACCACGTGCCCACCGCGGCGGACACCATCGGCGACGACCACACCCGGGTCATGGTCGAGCAGTTCCGCCGCCGCATGGGGGACCGCGCGCCCATCTGGACTCAGATCGGGGTGCCCGCGCTCGGCGCCCCCGGGATGCGGGTCGAGATCCGCGTCACCGCCGTCAGCGGCCAGGGCGGCTGAGCGGTCCGCCGCTCGTGCGGGTGCCCCGCTGCCACACCTCGGCGACCAGCGGGACCCCCGGCCGGTACGCCAGGTGGACATGGCTCGGGGCGTCGAGGAGGGCCAGGTCGGCGCGGGCGCCCTCGCGGATGACGCCGACGTCGGTGCGGCGCAGCGCCTTCGCGCCGCCCGCCGTCGCCGACCAGATCGCCTCGTCCGGGGTCATGCCCATGTCCCGTACCGCCAGGGCGATGCAGAACGGCACGGAGGAGGTGAAGGACGAGCCCGGGTTGCAGTCCGTGGAGAGGGCCACGGTCGCACCCGCGTCCAGGAGGCGGCGGGCGTCGGGCCATTCGGCGCGGGTGGAGAACTCCGCACCCGGCAGGAGCGTCGCCACCGTGTTGCCCTGAGCCAGGGCGTCGACGTCCGCGTCCGTCAGGTGCGTGCAGTGGTCGGCGCTCGCCGCGTCCAGTTCGACGGCGAGCTGGACGCCGGGGCCGTACGAGAGCTGGTTGGCGTGGATGCGGGGGTGCAGGCCCTTCGCCTTGCCCGCCGTGAGGATCGCGCGGGCCTGGTCGCCGTCGAACGCGCCCTTCTCGCAGAAGACGTCGATCCAGCGGGCGTGCGGGGCGCAGGCGTCCAGCATCTCGCCGGTGACCAGTTCCACGTACGCCGCCGGGTCCTCCGCATAGTCCGGCGAGACGATGTGCGCGCCGAGGAACGTGACCTCGTCCGTGTGCCGGGCCGCGATGCGCAGGGCGCGGGCCTCGTCGTGCGTGGTCAGGCCGTAGCCCGACTTCGTCTCGAAGGTGGTGGTGCCCTGGCGGAGGGCCTCGGCGAGGTAGCGGGTGACGTTCGCCTCCAGCTCCTCGTCGGTGGCGGCGCGGGTCGCGGCGACGGTGGTGCGGATGCCTCCGGCGGAGTAGGCGCGGCCCGACATGCGGGCGTTGAACTCCTGGGTGCGGTCGCCCGCGAAGACGAGGTGGGAGTGGGAGTCGACGAAGCCGGGGATGGCGGCGCGGCCTTCGGCGTCGTACGTCTCGTCCGCCGCCGGGGCCTTGTCCGCCGGGCCCACCCAGGCGATGTTCTCGCCGTCCAGGACGACGGCGGCGTCCGTCAGAAGGCCGAGGGGGGTGCCGTCGCCCTGCGCGGGGTCGTTGGTGACGAGGCTTGCGATGTTCGTGATGAGGGTGGTGGTCATGGCGTCTCCGGGGGTGGGGGAAGGTTCAGCCCCTCCGGCGTTCGAGGAGCGGGGTCCGGGGCGGGGCCCCGGGCAGAGGACCTGCTCGGGGACGACGTCAGTCCCGTAGCGCCGTGATCGCCTCGGCCAGTGCCGACGGGACGTCGGGAATCAGCGCGTGGGAACCATCCCGTACGACCACCCGGCCCCCGGCCACGACATGCCGGACGTCCGCCGCCGTCGCCGCGAAGACCGCCGTCTCGGCGGCGAGGCGCGGGAGGGGCCCCGCCGTGCGCACCGAGTCGAGGGCGATCGTCGTGAGGTCCGCCAGAGCGCCCCGCTCGATCACGCCCGCGTCGGGCCAGCCGAGTGCCGCGTGCCCGTCGGCGGTGGCCGCCCGCAGCAGCGCCGCCGCCGTCCAGTGGCCCCGCGTGTGCGAGCGCAGCCGTTCGTTCAGCTCCATCGCCCGCGCCTCTTCGAGGATGTCGATCACCGCGTGGCTGTCGCTGCCCAGGGAGAGGGGGCTGCCCTCCCGGTGGAGGCTCGCGGCGGGGCCGATGCCGTCCGCCAGGTCCCGTTCGGTCGTCGGGCACATGCATGTGCCCGTCGTGGTGCGGCCGAGCAGCCCGATGTCCTCCTCGGTGAGGTGCGTGTTGTGGACGCCGGTCGTGCGGGTGCCGAGCACTCCGCGGTCGAAGAGCAGCTGCGTGGGCGTACAGCCGTGCACGGCCTGGCAGGCGTCGTTCTCCGCCGTCTGTTCGGAGAGGTGGACGTGGAGGGGGGCCTCGCGCTCGGCCGCCCACCGCGCGACCACGCCCAGCTGCCCGGCGGGGACGGCCCGTACGGAGTGGATCGCCGCCCCGATACGGGCGTGGGGGCGTTCCTTGAGCGCCGACGCCCGCTCGGCCCACGCGTCGGCCGTGCCGTCGGAGAAGCGGAGCTGGTGGCGGTTGGGGGGCTCGCCGCGCGTCTCGGAGAGCAGTCCTGAGGCCACGTACGCCGTGTCCAGGAGCGTGATGCGCACGCCCGCGTCCGACGCGGCCTGGATCAGCGCCTCGCCCATCGCGTTGGGATCGGCGTACGGGGTGCCGCCCGGTCCGTGGTGGAGGTAGTGGAACTCCCCCACCGTCGTGATGCCCGCCAGCGCCATCTCCGCGTACACCGCCCGGGCGAGCGCGTGGTACGTCTCGGGGGTGAGCCGGTCCGCCACCGCGTACATGACCTCGCGCCACGTCCAGAAGGTGCCCGAGCCGACCTGGACGGTGCCGCGCAGGGCGCGGTGGAAGGCGTGGGAGTGGGCGTTGGCGAGGCCGGGGAGCGTCAGGCCGCGCAGGACCGTCGTGCCCGGCGGCGGCGCCTGGACGCCCTCGCGGACGGCCGTGATCCGCTCGCCCGTCACCTCCACCGCCACGCCGGGCTCGACGTGGGTGCCGAGCCAGGCGTGCTCCAGCCAGTACGTCTGCGCCTTCGCGTCCGTCGTCACTTGCAGGCCAGCCCTTCCAGTACGTCGGCGAGTGCGGTCACCCCGGCCACGCAGTCGTCCTCGGCGGCGAACTCCGCCGGGGAGTGCGAGACGCCCGTGGGGTTGCGTACGAACAGCATGGCGGTGGGGATGGAGCCGGACAAAATACCCGCGTCGTGGCCCGCGCCCGTGCCGAGCACCGGGGCCGGGCGGCCGTTCTCTCCGCCGAGGATGGCGCCGAGTTCGTCGCGCAGGGCGTCCTCGAACTCCACGACCGGCGTGAAGGACTCGCGTACGACGTCGAGGTCGATGCCGTGCCTGTCCGCGTACTCGCGTGCCGCCTTCTCGATGCCGGTGACGACCGTGTCCAGGGTCGGCTGGTCGGCGGCGCGGGAGTCGAGCCAGCCGCGCACGAGGGAGGGGATGGCGTTGACGCCGTTCGGCTCGACGGAGATCTTGCCGAACGTGGCGACCGCGCCCGCCAGTTCGGCCTCGCGGCGGGCGGCGAGCACCGTCTCCGCGTACGTCAGCATGGGGTCCCTGCGGTCCGCGAGCCGGGTCGTGCCCGCGTGGTTGGCCTCGCCCCGGAAGTCGAAGCGCCAGCGGCCGTGCGGCCAGATGGCGGACGCGATGCCGACGGGGTCGCCGGTCAGGTCCAGGGCACGGCCCTGCTCGACATGGAGCTCGACGAAGGCGCCGATGCGGGCGAGGCGCTGGGGGTCGGGGCCGATTCCGTACGGGTCGTAGCCCGCCGCCTCCATCGCCTGGGGCAGCGTGATGCCGTCGCCGTCCCGGAGCTTGTGCGCCGCCTCGACGGTGAGTTTTCCCGCGGTGAGCCTCGACCCCACGCAGGCCAGGCCGAAGCGGGCGCCTTCCTCGTCGCCGAAGTTGACGACGGCGAGGGGCCGGGTGAACTCCTTGCGGCGGGCGCGCAGTTCGTCCAGGGCCGCGAAGGCGGAGACGACGCCGAGGGGACCGTCGAAGGCGCCGCCGTCGGGTACGGAGTCCAGGTGGGAGCCGGTGACGACGGCGTCCCCCTGGCCCGGGTCGCCGAGCCAGGCCCACTGGTTGCCGTTGCGGTCCAGTTCGTACGTCAGCCCGCGGGTATCCGTCTGAGCCTTGAACCAGGCGCGGCAGTCGGTGTCCGCGCCGGTCCAGGCGTAGCGGCGGTAGCCACCAGTGCTGGCGTCTCGCCCAATCGAACTCAGGTCCCGCCACATTTCCTGGAAGGACACGGGGCTCCGCCCCGGACCCCGCTCCTCAATCGCCGGAGAGGCTGAATTACTCACTCCCCCTCCCGCATGGGAACCCGTACGCCCCGCTCGTCCGCCACGGACTCCGCGATGTCGTACCCGGCGTCCACATGCCGGATGACGCCCATCCCGGGGTCATTGGTGAGAACGCGCCGGATCTTCTCTCCGGCGATCTTCGTGCCGTCGGCCACCGAGACCTGGCCCGCGTGGATCGAGCGGCCCATGCCGACGCCGCCGCCGTGGTGCAGGGAGACCCAGCTGGCGCCCGATGCCACGTTCACCATGGCGTTCAGGAGCGGCCAGTCGGCGATCGCGTCGGAGCCGTCGAGCATGGCCTCCGTCTCGCGGTAGGGGGAGGCGACCGAGCCGCAGTCCAGGTGGTCGCGGCCGATGGCGAGGGGGGCCTGGAGTTCGCCGGAGGCGACCATGTCGTTGAAGCGCTCGCCCGCCTTGTCGCGCTCGCCGTAGCCGAGCCAGCAGATGCGGGCGGGCAGGCCCTGGAAGTGGACGCGCTCGCCCGCCATCTTGATCCAGCGGTGCAGCGACGCGTTTTGAATGGACTCAGCCTCCGGGAAGAGGTCGAGGATCGCCTTGTCGGTCTTGTGGATGTCGGAGGCCTCACCCGACAGGGCCGCCCAGCGGAAGGGGCCCTTGCCCTCGCAGAAGAGGGGGCGGATGTAGGCGGGCACGAAGCCGGGGAAGGCGAACGCCCTCTCGTAGCCCGCCAGTTGGGCCTCGCCGCGGATCGAGTTGCCGTAGTCGAAGACCTCGGCGCCCGCGTCCATGAAGCCGACCATCGCCTCGACGTGCCTGGCCATCGACTCGCGCGCGCGGGCCGTGAAGCCCGCCGGGTCCTTCGTCGCGTACGACTGCATCTCGTCGAAGTCGACGCCGCTCGGCAGGTACGCGAGCGGGTCGTGGGCGGAGGTCTGGTCCGTGACGATGTCGATGGGGGCGGACTCGGCGAGCATGCGGGGCACCAGGTCCGCCGCGTTGCCGAGCAGGCCGATGGAGAGGGGGCGGCGGGCGTCCCGCGCCTCGACGGCGAGCTGGAGCGCGTGCTCCAGGGAGTCGGCCCGCACGTCGAGGTACTTGTGCTCGATGCGGCGCTCGATCGCGCGCGGGTCGCAGTCGATACAGATGGCGACGCCGTCGTTCATGGTGACGGCGAGCGGCTGGGCGCCGCCCATGCCGCCGAGGCCGGCGGTGAGGGTGATCGTCCCGGCGAGGGTGCCGTTGAACTTCTTGGCGGCGACGGCGGCGAACGTCTCGTACGTGCCCTGGAGGATGCCCTGCGTGCCGATGTAGATCCAGGAGCCCGCGGTCATCTGCCCGTACATGGTCAGGCCCAGCTGCTCCAGGCGGCGGAACTCCTCCCAGTTCGCCCAGTCGCCGACGAGGTTGGAGTTGGCGATCAGGACGCGCGGCGCCCACTCGTGGGTCTGCATCACGCCGACCGGGCGGCCGGACTGGACGAGCATCGTCTCGTCCTGCTTCAGGGTCCTCAGCGTGCGGACCATCGCGTCGAAGGAGCGCCAGTCGCGGGCCGCCTTGCCGGTGCCGCCGTAGACGACGAGCTTGTCGGGGTGCTCGGCGACCTCGGGGTCGAGGTTGTTCTGCAGCATCCGGAGGGCGGCTTCCTGCTGCCATCCCAAGGTGTTCAGTTCCGTGCCGCGCGGTGCTCGTACGGGGCGGGGTCCGGACATGGGGCGGTGCCTCCTCGCGACTGTGACCTTGTTATTCACATCCTGAGGGGATGAATAGGGCTAGTCAATAGCGAACGAATGCGCGAGTACGCCAGCGGGGGCCCTGCCCGGGTGATTGGCTGGATCACATGGCCCACGACGACTGGCTGGATCACGCGGCCCCCGACGACCACCCGGACGCGGACGACGACCAGCAGACCCGGCCC
>NZ_WMBF01000299.1:0-7794 GCF_019400875.1 Streptomyces anatolicus
GGGGCTGCTTGATCGGCGGCGCCTCCACCAGCACCGGGGCAGGGGCGGGCACCCGCGCCACACCGCAGGGCATCGTGCCCGTCACATACGGAAGTTGCAGCACGCCGTCCCTTGTCCAGTGGCCCGAACCGGCCAACCAGCCATCAGGAGCGGGCAGTTGACGCAGGCGCCGCTCAGCGGGGCGCCAGACGCCGAGCCAGGTGCCCGCCGCGCCGTCGATCCGCAGCGCCACCGCGCACCCCTCCGGGAGCAGCGTCTGCCCCGGCTGGATCGCGAACGGCGTGACCGCGCAGTCCGCGAGCCGCAGCGACTCGGGGAAGCGGACGGGGCGGGTGCCGCCGAGGACCCCCCAGCCGAGCCGGTCGTGGCCCGGCGCGTTCGAGCGGATGAGGAGCAGGCCGCTGTCCATGTCGGCGAGCAGCAGCCGGTCGTCGCTCTCCTCGGTGATCTGGAGCAGCGGCGAGACCTCGCCGCCGCGCTCCAGGTCGACCGCCACCGTCTTGACGCGCCCCTCCGACTCCCGGTCGAGCGCCAGCATCCGCCCCGCGCGGTCCAGCCAGACCCCGCCCGAGCAGCGCCCCGGCACCTCGGCCAGGTGCTCGGGCCCGAACGAGCCGCCCGCCACCAGCCATACGTCCGTCGAACGGGCGCCGACCGCGAGGGCGTAGGCGCGCGTCCCGTCCGGCGCGGGCGGCAGCAGGCTCAGCTCGCCCTCGCACTCCACCCCGCCCAGCGGGATCTCGCCGGTCTCCGGGCCCGTGGGGTAGAGCAGCGCGAAGGCGTGCCGCCCGTCCACCAGGCGGTGGATGAGTACGCGCCCGTCGCTCATCGGCAGCACTTCGGTGCCGGGCTCCTCGGGCTGGCGGCCGGCGAGCGGCACCACGTAGGGCTCGGGGGAGTCCAGTGTCCAGCGCTCGGGGAACCAGGACTCGCCCCGCCGCGCGAGCCGGGCCGCGTAGGAACCGTCCACCGTGATCGTTGCCGCTGTCATCGTCGGTGCCACCTCCGGCCCCGAAGCTAGTTTTCGTACGCACTGGCGTGGGATCCGTGGCACCCCACTTCACACAGAAGGGTGGCGACGCCCCGGTTCACCTGAGAACCCGGGGACGATTGTGCTCCACGCGACAGATGAGCGCCCCGAAAGGGGCGCGAGGAACTGCGCGAGCAGCCCAAGAACACCCGCAGACGCCCCCATGCGGAACACGGCAGACGAGGGCGCTCCGTAGCCACAAGCCCACAGCAAGTAACGACCGCCAAGCCAAGCGCAGCGGGAAGGTAGCCTTTCCCCGTGCCCCGTCTGTCTGAAGTCATCGCCGCCCTCGACGCCCTGTGGCCCGCCGATCTGGCCGAGAGCTGGGACGCGGTCGGCACGGTCTGCGGAGACCCCGACGCGGACGTCTCCCGGGTCCTCTTCGCCGTCGACCCGGTCCAGGAGATCGCCGACGAGGCGGTGCGGCTCGGAGCCCAGCTCCTCGTCACCCACCACCCCCTCTACCTGCGCGGTACGACGACGGTCGCGGCGTCCACCTTCAAGGGCCGCGTCGTCCACGACCTGATCAAGAACGACATCGCGCTGCACGTCGCGCACACCAACGCCGACCGCGCCGACCCGGGCGTCTCCGACGCGCTCGCGGGCGCCCTCGACCTGCGTGTCGTACGCCCCCTCGTACCGGACCCCGCCGATCCGCACGGCCGTCGCGGCCTCGGCAGGATCTGCGAGCTTGACCACCCCCTGACCCTCGCCGAGCTGGCCGAGCGCGCGGCGAAGCGGCTGCCCGCCACCGCGCAGGGCATCCGCGTCGCGGGCGACCCGGCCGCGCCGATCCGTACCGTCGCGGTGAGCGGCGGCTCGGGCGACAGCCTCTTCGACGACGTACGCGCCGCGGGCGTGGACGCCTTCCTCACCGCGGACCTGCGCCACCACCCGGCGTCCGAGGCGCGCGAGCGCACCCCGCTCGCGCTGCTCGACGCCGCCCACTGGGCCACCGAGTGGCCCTGGTGCGAGCTGGCCGCAGCCCAGCTCGACGAGATCTCCGACCGCAACGGATGGGGCCTTCGCGTCCACGTCTCGCGCACGGTCACCGACCCCTGGACCGCCCACGCGGCCTCGACCCCCGACTCAACAGGAGCCCCCAACTGAACGCCGCGCCCGCCGACCAGATCCGCCTGCTCGACGTCCAGTCCCTGGACACCCGCCTGCAGCAGCTCGCCCACAAGAAGAGCTCGCTGCCCGAGCACGCCGAGATCGAGTCGCTGACGAAGGACCTCACGCAGCAGCGCGACCTGCTCGTCGCCTCGACGACCGAGGAGAGCGACTGCGCCCGCGAGCAGACCAAGGCGGAGCAGGACGTCGACCAGGTCCGCCAGCGCGCGGCCCGCGACCAGCAGCGCCTGGACTCCGGCGCGGTCAGCTCCCCCAAGGACCTGGAGAACCTCCAGCGGGAGATCGCCTCCCTCGCCAAGCGCCAGGGTGACCTGGAGGACGTCGTCCTGGAGGTCATGGAGCGCCGCGAGTCCGCGCAGGAGCGGGTCGCCGAGCTGACCGAGCGGGTCTCCTCGATCCAGGCGCGGATCGACGACGCGACGGCCCGCAGGGACGCGGCGTTCGAGGAGCTGGACGGCGAGGCGGCGACGGTCACCAAGGAGCGCGAGGTCGTGGCGGGTTCGGTCCCGGCCGACCTCCTCAAGCTGTACGACAAGCTCCGCGCGCAGCAGGGCGGCGTCGGCGCGGCCAAGCTGTACCAGCGGCGCTGCGAGGGCTGCCGCCTCGAGCTGAACATCACCGAGGTCAACGAAGTGAAGGCGGCCTCCCCCGACACCGTCCTGCGGTGCGAGAACTGCCGCCGCATCCTGATCCGTACGTCCGAGTCCGGCCTCTAGGAGCCTTGTCCGTGCGGGAGTTCATCGTCGAGGCCGACGGAGGTTCCCGGGGCAACCCGGGGCCCGCGGGCTATGGCTCGGTCGTCATCGACGCGGCCACGGGGGAGACCCTGGTGGAGACCGCGGAGTACATCGGCGTCGCGACGAACAACGTCGCGGAGTACAAGGGCCTGGTGGCCGGTCTGAAGGCGGCCCACCAGCTGGACCCGGGGGCCTCGGTCCATGTCCGCATGGACTCCAAGCTCGTCGTCGAGCAGATGTCGGGCCGCTGGAAGATCAAGCACCCCGACATGAAGCCGCTGGCGGCGCAGGCGGCGCGGGTCTTCCCCGCGTCCCAGGTGACGTACGAGTGGATCCCGCGCGAGAAGAACAAGCACGCGGACCGGCTCGCGAACGAGGCGATGGACGCGGGCAAGCGGGGGCTGGCGTGGTCGCCCTCGGCGTCGACCGCGGACCTTGACACGCGGGCCGCGCGCGCGGCGGCCGCCCGGGAGCCCTCGGGCCCGCCCGGCGACGCGGCCGCGGGGGCGGCGAGGGCGCGGGCGGCGTTGGCGGGGGTTTCGGGTGACGGGGCGGCCCCTGCGGGCACGGTCTCCGCGGGCGCGGGTGCGTCCGGCACCTCCGAGGCCGCCGGGACCGGCGAGGCGGCCGACCGACGCGCGGCGAGCAGTGCGGCCAGCAGTACGGCGGGCAGCACGGCGGGCAGCGCAGCCAGTACTGGAGCGCGGACGCCGCCCGTCGGATGGGCCGCGCCCGCCGATCTCGGGGCGCCCGCCACCTTCGTACTCCTTCGGCACGGCGAGACCGCGCTGACGCCCGAGAAGCGGTTCTCCGGAAGCGGCGGAACCGATCCGTCCCTCTCCGGCGTGGGGCGCGAGCAGGCCCAGCGCGCCGCGGCCGCGTTCGCCGCGCGCGGCACGATCCAGGCGATCGTCTCCTCGCCGATCAAGCGCTGCCAGGAGACCGCGTACGCCGTCGCCGCCCGCCTCGGACTCGACGTCCACCTCGAAGAGGGCCTGCGCGAGACGGACTTCGGGGCCTGGGAGGGGCTGACCTTCGGTGAGGTGCGCGAGCGCCACCCCGAGGAGCTGACCGCCTGGCTGGCCTCGCCGAAGGCGGCGCCGCCCGGCGGCGAGTCGTTCGCGACGGTCTCGCGCAGGGTGGCGGCCACGCGCGACCGGCTGACGGCAGAGTACGCGGGCCGCACGGTCCTGCTCGTCACGCACGTCACGCCCATCAAGACGCTGGTGCGCCTCGCGCTCGGCGCCCCGCCCGAGTCCCTGTTCCGCATGGAACTCGCGGCGGCGTCGGTGTCCGCGGTGGCCTACTACCGCGACGGCAACGCCTCGCTGCGCCTCCTGAACGACACCTCACACCTGCGCTAACGCCTCACGCCTCACGCCTCACGCCTGCGCCAGCGCCTCACGACACCTGCGCCAGCGCCGCCGCCTCGCGCGCCAGGGACTCCACGCGGGCCCAGTCCTTGGCGGCGACCGCGTCGGCGGGAAGCATCCAACTCCCGCCGACGCAGCCGACGTTATCCAGGGCGAGATACGCCGGCGCGGTCCCGGAGGTGATCCCGCCGGTGGGGCAGAAGCGGGCCTGCGGGAGCGGCCCCCCGAGGGACTTCAGATAGGCGGTGCCCCCGGCGGCCTCGGCGGGGAAGAACTTCATCTCGCTGACACCGCGTTCGAGCAGGGCCACGACCTCGGAGGTCGTCGAGACGCCGGGCAGGAACGGCACCCCGGACCCCGCCATGGCCGCCAGCAGCGACTCCGTCCACCCCGGGCTGACGAGGAAGCGGGCACCGGCGCCCACGGAGTCGGCGACGTGCCGCGGGGAGATGACGGTCCCGGCCCCGACGACCGCGCCCGGCACCTCGGCGGCGATGGCCCGAATGGCATCGAGCGCGACGGGCGTCCGCAAGGTCACCTCGATGGCGGGCAGCCCCCCGGCGACCAGGGCTCGCGCCATGGGCACGGCGTCCCCCAGCTCGTCCACGACGACGACGGGCACGACGGGGGCGAGATCGAGAACGGAGGGTGCGGAGGTCGCGGAGGGGTTCACAGGGGGCATGGGGGAATCCTGCCCCGGTGCCGGCAGCATGCGCAAAGGGCGTTGCGCATGCTGCAACGAGGCAATCTCAAGCCCTCGAACGAGGCGTTCTTAGGCCCTCAGGCGAGCCGGTCTCAGGCCCTCAGTGGATCTCCCGCACCACCACATCCAGCGCCCAAGGCTTCCCTGGCTTCGCGGGAGGTTCCGCCTCCACCGTGTGGCCCAGGTCCCGCAGGGCCTCGACCAGTTCGGCGGGGTCCTTCGGATGAGCGCCCGTGGCCAGCAGGGAACGTACGATCCGCCCCTTCGTCGCCTTGTTGAAGTGCGAGACCACGGACCGCTTCTCGACCCCGTCGACCAGCTGCGCGTGCAGCACCCGCACGGTCGCCGTCCGGCCGGCCACCTCGCCCTTCGGCTTCCACGCCGCCGCGTACGCCGACGACCGCAGGTCGAGGACGAGCCCGTCGCCCGCCGCCTCGGGCATGACGGAGGCCATCGGCGTACGCCAGTACGCGCCGAGCGCGCCGAGGCCGGGCAGCTTCACGCCCATCGAGCAGCGGTAGGAAGGGATCTTGTCGCTGACGCCGACGGCACCCCAGAGTCCGGAGAAGACGAGCAGCGAGCGTGCGGCGCGGCGCTTGGCGGCGGCGTCGAGCGAGGCCAGGTCCAGGGCGTCGTACAGAACCCCCGTATAGATCTCACCGGCGGGCCGCGCGCCGGCCGTACGCAGCTCGGCGTTCTTGGCGACCTCGCCGCGCAGCCCCTCGCTCAGCCCGAGCACGCCCCGCGCCTTCTCCTCGTCGGCGGCGCAGAGCTCGACCAGCTCGTCGAGGACCGCTTGCCGCGCCTCGGTGAGCCCCGGCAGCGACAGGCTCTCGGGCTTGAGCGGTGCCCCGCCCCCGGACGAGGCCTTGCCTTCGGACGGCGGCAACAGGACGAGCACGATCGGACTCCTTAGGCGGTACGAGGGAGGGGTGCGGCCCCCGCCAAAAGGTTACGGGGACGGGAGCGGGCACCGGGCCCACGGGGCAGGCCCTGACGGAGCGGGCCTCACGGGCGGGGCGACTCTGCTCCGGTCCCACAGGGCAACGCGGCACTACCGGGTGCCGAGCCGTGCGCGGAGCCCTACGCTCGGGGCATGCCCCGCCGCCACCTCCATGTGACCGGCGCAGCGGAGGCTCCGTTGCGGGCCGCGCTGCGTGAACTGCGTACGAGACTCGACGTGCCCGGCGCCTTTCCCGCCGACGTCCTCGCGGAGGCGGAACGCGCCGCCGCCTCGCCCCGGCTGCCGGACCGTGACGCCACGGACATCCCCCTCTTCACGATCGACCCGCCCACCTCCGTCGACCTCGACCAGGCCATGTATCTGGCGCGGCGCGAGAACGGCGGCTTCCGGGTGCGGTACGCGATCGCCGACGTCGCCGCGTACGTCACTCCCGGCGGCCCGCTCGACGCCGAGGCCCACCGCCGCGTCACCACCCTCTACTTCCCCGACGAGAAGGTCCCGCTGCACCCCCCGGCCCTGAGCGAGGGCGCCGCGAGCCTGCTGCCAGGCCAGAGCTGCCCGGCGGTCCTGTGGACGCTCGACCTCGACGAGGACGGCCGCACCGAACGCACCGACGTGCACCGCGCCCTCGTACGCAGCCGGGCCAAGCTCGACTACGAGGGCGTGCAGCGCGCCATCGACGACGGCACGGCGGAGGAACCGGTCGCGCTGCTGCGGGAGATCGGGACGCTGCGCGAGCGGCTGGAGGTGGAGCGCGGCGGCATCTCCCTCAACGTCCCCGAGCAGGAGATCGTCGAGCGCGACGGCACATACGAACTCGCCTACCGCGCCCCCCGCCCCGCCGACGGCTGGAACGCCCAGATCTCCCTGCTCACCGGCATGGCCGCCGCCCAGCTCATGATCGACTCGGGGACGGGCATCCTGCGCACCCTGCCGACCGCCCCCGACGGCGCCGTCGGCCGCCTGCGCCGCACCGCGAAGGCGCTGCACATCGAGTGGCCGCACCACGTCCCGTACGCGGAACTCGTACGCTCCCTCGACCCCCGGCAGTCGCACCACGCCGCGTTCCTCCAGGAGTGCACGACGCTGCTGCGCGGCGCGGGCTACACGGCGTTCAGCGGCGGCGCGCTCCCCGAGCACACCCTGCACGCGGCGGTCGCCGCCCCCTACGCCCACTGCACGGCCCCCCTGCGCCGCCTCGTCGACCGCTACGCCTCCGAACTCTGCCTCGCCGCGTGCGCGGGCGCGGGCGTCCCCCAGTGGGTGCTCGCCGCCCTGGACGAGCTGCCCAAGGAGATGGCGGACGGCACCCGGCGCGGCAACACGGTGGAGCGGGAGTGCGTGGACATCGTCGAGGCGGCCCTGCTCAAGGACCGGGTGGGGGAGGTCTTCGACGCGGTGGTGGTGGACGTGAAGGAACGCGAACCGGCGGTGGGCACCGTGCAGTTGACGACTCCGGCGATCGTGGCCCGCGTCGAGGGCGGCCCCACGGAACTGCCGCTGGGGGAGCGGCTGCGGGTCAGCCCCGCGGCGGTGTCGGGCGCCGTGCGCTATCTGACCCAGCAGCACATGGTCTCCCGCGAGCGGGAACCCGGGACGCGGCGCGACCTGTTCCGGGTGCACAACAACCAGTGGTACGAGGCGCTGGGCAACCGGGACGCGGTCCTCAGCCGCTGGGAGCACGCGCTGCGGGAGGGCGTGGCGAGCCTCGGCGCGGAGACGCCGGCGGGGCGGCGGCTTGCGGAGACGCTGGCGTTCTTCGAGTTCATCCAGGAGGAACTGGCAGGCATGATGTCCCGCTGGCGCGCCCACCGAGCTTCCCTGTTCCCTTCAGACTGACCCCGCGCCTGCGC
>NZ_WMBF01000029.1:0-28111 GCF_019400875.1 Streptomyces anatolicus
GTACCGGACCAGCCGTCCGAGATCGACCCCGGCGCGGGCCGTCTGATCGCGGGACGCTACCGGCTGCTGGCCAAGCTCGGCCACGGCGGCATGGGCACGGTGTGGCGCGCCAAGGACGAGACGGTGGACCGCGAGGTGGCGGTGAAGGAGCCGCGCCTCCCCGACCACCTGCCCGCGCGCGAGCGCGCCAACGCCTTCGAGCGGATGCGCCGCGAGGCGCGCGCCGCCGCCCGCCTCGACCACCCCGCCGTCGTCAACGTCCATGACGTGGCGGTCGAGGACGGGCAGCCGTGGATCGTCATGGAGCTGGTCCAGGGCCGCTCGCTCGGCGCCGCGCTCCAGGAGGGCACCCTGGGCGCCCGCGAGGCCGCCCGCATCGGCCTCGACGTCCTGAACGCCCTGGACGCCGCGCACCAGGCCGGCATCCTGCACCGGGACGTCAAGCCGGACAACGTCATGCTCGGCAGGCACGACCGGGTCATCCTCACCGATTTCGGCATCGCCCAGATCGAGGGCGAGACCAACCTGACGGACACGGGCGGCTTCGTCGGCTCGCCCGAGTTCATCGCCCCGGAGCGGGTCCTCGGCCAGCGCCCGGGCCCGGCCTCCGACCTCTGGTCGCTGGGCGTCGTCCTGTACGCGGCGACCGAGGGCGTCTCGCCGTTCCGCCGCAGCAACACCCCGGCGACGCTCCAGTCCGTACTCAACGCGACGCCCGCCGCGCCCGCGTCGGCCTCCGGCCCGCTCGCCGAGGCGATCAACGGCCTGCTGGCCAAGGACCCGGCGCACCGCCCGGACGCGGCGCGGGTCCGCGCCCTCCTGGAGGAGGCGGCCAGGCCCCCGCAGCCGGCGCCGACGCAGGTCGTCACGGTCGCGGGCGGCGGTGACGGGCGCGGCGGCAAGGGAGTCTTCCTGAGCCGCAAGGCGCTGGCCGCCATCGCCGGGGTGGTCGTCGTGGCCGTGGCGGCGGGCGTGCTGGTGGCGATGAACCCGTTCGCGGGTTCGAAGGACGCCGAGGGGTGGCGGAAGCACGAGGTGAAGGAGCTGGCGGCGACCGTCGCCGCACCCGCCGGCTACCGGAAGGCCGAGGACGACAACTCCAACGAGAAGGAGCACTGGGTCCGGTACACCGACCCGAGCGGCAGCGTCTGGATCAGCCTCTCCCTCCTGAAGAAGTCCGAGAACACCAGCGGCGAGATCGCCGCGACGGCGGCCGCCGAGATGTACGACGACGACGCCGGTTTCAAGGAGTCCGGGAACTACACCATGGGCATGGCCTCCGACCCCGCTCCCAGGAGCGACCCCGAGGAGACCGAGTTAAAGGGGGAGAAGGCCGCGGAGAACACCGTCGTCTACTCCACCACGGACAGCGAGAACCCCCTCCCGCGCGAGCTCAAGGCCTTCTACTACAAGACGAAGGGCGGCGACATGTACAAGCTGCTCGTGAGCTACCCGGGCAAGGGCGACTTCACCGCCCGAGGCCGCGAGGTCGCCGAGACGGCCATCGCCGATCTGGAACTCGACAAGCTCTGAAAAGGTCTTTCCGAGGGGCGCGGCGCGTGACAACGCCCTGATCAGCGGCTTTGTCGCCAGCAATCACTGGCGTCGTGCGAGCGGGCGGTGAAGGCCGATTACCGATGGGTACCCAAAACCCTGACGTGGGCCTACTCTCACGAGCATGACGGACACGCAGGCCACCGCAGCGCCCCTCGGAACGAACCCGACCGCCCCGGCCCCCGCAGGCGCGCGAACCGCCGCCGACGTGGTCACGCCCGAGCTGATAGCCCAGCTCACCCGTGACGTCATAGGTTCGGGGCGCACGGCCAACCACACGCCGCTCACCGGCGAGAAGCTGGCCGACCTCCCCGAGTCCACCCCCGAGGACGTGGCCACCGCCTTCCAGCGGGCCCGCACCGCCCAGATCGCCTGGGCCAGGACGCCCGTACGCCGGCGCGCCGCCGTGCTGCTCCGCTTCCACGACCTGGTGCTCCAGCGCCAGGCCGAGGTGCTCGACCTGATCCAGCTGGAGACCGGCAAGGCCCGCCTCCACGCGCACGAGGAGATCCAGGCCGTGGTGGTCGCCGCCCGGCACTACGGCCGCAAGGCCCCCTCGTATCTGAGCCCCAAGCGGCACACCGGCGTCGTCCCGGTGCTCACGAAGGTCACCGAGAACCGCCAGCCGCGCGGGGTCGTCGGGCAGATCGCCCCCTGGAACTACCCCCTCGAACTCTCCATCGGCGACGCGCTCCCGGCGCTCGTCGCGGGCAACGCGCTCGTGATGAAGCCCGACACGGAGACCTGCCTCACCGCCCTGTGGGCCCGTGACCTGATCATCGAGGCGGGCCTGCCGTCCGAGGTCTTCCAGGTCGTCATCGGCGAGGGCCCGGTCGTCGGCCCGGAGATCGTCAAGCACGCCGACTACGTCTCCTTCACCGGCTCCACGCGCACGGGCCGCGAGGTCGCCCGGGGCGCGGCGGCCCGCCTGGTCGGCGTCTCGCTCGAACTGGGCGGCAAGAACGCGATGCTGGTCCTGCACGACGCCGACATCGACAAGGCGGCGGCCGGCGCGGTGCGCGCCTGCTTCTCGTCGGCGGGCCAACTGTGCATATCCATCGAGCGGTTGTACGTCCATGAGTCGATCGCCGACCGGTTCGTGGAGCGCTTCGCCGAGCGGACGAGGGCGATGCGGCTCGGCACGTCCCTCGCGTACGGCGCCGACATGGGCTCGCTCGTCGGCGAGCGGCAGCTGGAGACGGTGACCCGGCACGTAGAGGAGGCCGTCGCCAAGGGCGCCACGCTCGTCACGGGCGGCGTCGCGCGCCCGGACATCGGCCCCTACTTCTTCGAGCCGACCATCCTGGACAACGTCGAGGCCCCGATGGCGGTCTGTACCGAGGAAACGTTCGGCCCGGTCGTCTCCCTCTACCGCTTCACGGACGAGAACGAGGCGATAGAGCTGGCCAACTCCACCTCGTACGGCCTGAACTCCTCGGTCTGGACGAAGGACGGCAGCCGGGGCCGCAAGATAGCCGCCCGCCTGCGCACCGGCACGGTGAACGTCAACGAGGGCTACGCGCCCGCCTACGGCAGCGCCCAGTCCCCGATGGGCGGCATGAAGGAGTCGGGCCTCGGCCGCCGCCACGGCTCCGAGGGCATCCTCAAGTTCACCGAGGCGCAGACCGTCGCCCACCAGCGGCTCATGCCGCTGGCGCCAGCCTTCGGCCTCGACGACGAGAAGTACGCGGCGTTCATGACCGCGAGCCTCAGGGTCATGAAGGCACTCCGCCTGCGCTAGGAGCGCCCCGTAAGGGGCGCGGGGAACTGCGCGAGCAACCACGGACGGGCCCGCGGGAAATTTGACGAGGAGAGTCGATGTCACAGGAGAGCTCTGCCCAGAACCAGGCGGGTTCTGCCCAGAACCAAGTGGGCGACGACGCTGCGTACGACTACGACGTCATCGTCGTGGGCAGCGGCTTCGGCGGCGCGGTCTCCGCCCTGCGCCTGACGGAGAAGGGCTACCGCGTCGGCGTCCTGGAAGCCGGGCGCCGCTTCACGCGCGCGACGCTGCCCAAGAACTCCTGGGACCTGAAGAACTACCTCTGGGCCCCGGCCCTCGGCCTCTTCGGCATCCAGCGCATCCACCTGCTCGGCAACGTGATGGTCCTCGCGGGCGCCGGAGTCGGCGGCGGCTCGCTCAACTACGCCAACACCCTCTACGTACCGCCCGCCCCGTTCTTCAACGACCCGCAGTGGAAGAACATCACGGACTGGCAGGACGAACTGCGCCCCTACTACGAGCAGGCCAAGCGCATGCTCGGCGTACGGCTCAACCCGACGACGACACCCTCGGACGTCCATCTGAAGGCCGCCGCCGAGGAGATGGGCGTCGGCGACAGCTTCCACATGGCACCGGTCGGCGTCTTCTTCGGCGACAAGGACGACGCGGACGGTACGTCGACGGCCCGGCCCGGCGCCGAGGTCCCTGACCCCTACTTCGGCGGCGCGGGGCCCTCGCGGCGCGCCTGCACCGAGTGCGGCGAGTGCATGACCGGCTGCCGGCACGGCGCGAAGAACACCCTCAACGAGAACTACCTCTACCTCGCGGAGAAGGCCGGAGCGGTCATCCACCCCATGACGTCGGTCGTCGCCGTCACCGAGGACTCGCGGGGCGGTTACGCCGTCGCCACCCTGCCCACCGACGACCGGCGCAAGGGCAAGGGCCGGGTGTTCAAGGCCCGCAAGGTCGTCATCGCCGCCGGTACGTACGGCACGCAGACGCTCCTGCACCGCATGAAGGACAGCGGCCTGCTCCCGCGTGTCTCCGTCCGGCTCGGCACCATGACCCGCACCAACTCCGAGGCCCTGGTGGGCGCCCAGACCACCGACCGCCGCTACCGCAAGCGGCACGGCGGGCAGAAGGTCGACTTCACCAAGGGCGTCGCGATCACCTCGTCGATCCACCCGGACGAGAACACGCACATCGAGCCCGTCCGCTACGGCAAGAAGTCCAACGCCATGGGCAGCCTGACCGTGCTTCAGGTCCCCTACAGCGCGAAGGGCGGCAAGGCGCGGGTCGCCGGCTGGCTCGCCAACGTCGCCCGCCACCCCACGCTCCTGGTCCGCTCGCTCTCCAACCGGCGCTGGTCGGAGCGGGTCATCATCGGCCTGGTCATGCAGTCGCTCGACAACTCCCTGACCACCTACCGCAAGGAGAAGGGGATCGGGAAGGGCCTGCTCACCGCCCGGCAGGGCCACGGCGCGCCCAACCCCGACCAGATACCCGAGGCGACGCGTGCGGCGACGCTCCTGTCCAAGGAGATCAACGGCTTCGCCGGTTCGAACATCGGCGAGCTGATGGGCACCCCGCTGACCGCCCACTTCCTCGGCGGCTGCCCCATCGGCGACTCGCCCGACACCGGTGTCATCGACCCCTACCACCGGCTCTACGGCCACCCGGGGATCTCGGTGGTCGACGGCGCCGCGGTCTCCGCGAACCTGGGCGTCAACCCGTCCCTGACGATCACCGCGCAGGCCGAGCGCGCGATGTCGTTCTGGCCCAACAAGGGTGGTGTGGACCCGCGTCCGGCACAGGGCGAGCGGTATGTGCGGCTCACGGCCGTGGAGCCGAAGACTCCGGCGGTCCCCGCGGACGCCTTCGGCGCGCTGAGGCTGCCGTTCCTGGGGGTGCCGGCGGTGCCGCCCAAGAGGTGAGCGGGGTCTCAGGAGGTGAGCGGGGTCTCAGGAGGCGAGCGGGGCCGGGGGTACACGTCCCGGGATACACGTAAGGACCTGCGCCCCCCTCCGAGCGCAGGTCCTTCCGCGTGCTGGTGAGCCGCCGTCACCCGGCGGCGTGCCGCTGCTACCCGGCGCTGTGGTCGGCGGTGTCGGTCTTGCGGCGGCGTACGACGAAGACCGCGCCCGCACCGACGACCACGGCGGCGCCGCCGACGAGACCGATGGCCGGCAGCGCCGAGCTTGAGCCGGTCTCGGCGAGGCTGTCGGTCACGGGAAGATCCTTGGCGGCGCCCTGCGGCTGGGTGACGACGGACGGCTTCTTCGTCGGCTTCTTCGGCTTCGGCGCGCCCGGGTGCTTGTTCTCGCTGCCGGGCTTGAGGATCGTCAGCGGGAACTTCGTGGACGAGTTGTGTACGCAGTCCAGCTCGGAGTCGACGTAACCGCCGAGGCCGAGCGCGTAGCCCGCACCGGCCGGGGCCTTGGCGCTGATGTCGAGCCGCAGCTTGATGTCGACGCTCTCTTCGGCGCCCAGCTCGATGACGCCGAAGGCGAGGCCGCCGTCCGGGTCACCGTCGAGCGAGGTCCAGGTGCCGGTCCCGGGGTCGAGGAACTGAAGGTCGGCGTAGTCGCTCAGCCAGTCCTTCGTGTCGTCGCTCTCCGAGTCGTTCTCCACGGCCGCGCTCCACTTGACCTCACCGAACGCCTCGTCGGTGGGGTTGGTGGCGGTCAGCTCGAACGGGTGCCAGCCGCTGCCCGCGACGACCTTGCGGGGCAGGCCGGTCAGCTCCAGCTCCAGCTCGGAGTCGAGGTCGACGCCGGTGCCCTTGTCGACCGGGCAGTCGGCGGGCTCCGGCTCCTCCTCGTCGTCATCCGGGTGCTGCGACTCGTCCGTCGTCTCGTCGTCCGTGGGCTCTGGGCCCGGCTCACCCGGCTCTTCGGGGTCTTCCGGGCCCGCCGGCTTCTCCGGGGAGGGCTTCTTGGTCGGCTCGGCCGTCTCAGCCAGGGCAGGGGCGGTGCCCTCGGTGGCGAACGCGGCCGGGGCCGACAGAAGCGCCATCGGGGCGATGACAGCCGTAGCGGCCGCTGCTGCCATGGCACGGCGAAGCTTCATGAAGTCCCCGGGAGTGGCTGGGTGGAGTGGCTTTTATCGGAGTGGTTTCTGTTACTGCATGCATGACCTGCGATCCCTGTGAATGGTTGTCCTCGCATTCACGGAATCCTTATGTGGCGTGACTCACATCGCTTGTGCCGCCGCGACGGGGTGCCGTAGAACTGCCCCCGCCCGAGGGGGCGATGGGGAGATATGGGGGAGGGAACAGCGTTGGCCATACCCGACGAGGTGTGGGAGAGGTTCGAGAAGGACAGCGAGCGGGACATCCGCTCGTCCGCGCCGAAGGAACCGTCCGCGCGGGCCCGCATGGTGGCCGAAAGGCTGCGCCGCCTGGACGAGGAGGCCGCGCGCGAACAGGTGCGCCAAGCCGGGCGGTTGCGCCGCAGGCGGGCGCGGCGCGATGCCGAGTCCGTGCGATGGCGGCCCGATGACTGGCGCTCGGCGCCTCTCGGCCCGCGCCGCGACGCACGTTCCGAGCGTCGCCGCCGGATGTGGAGCGTGGTGATCGTGATCGGCTGCATGGCCCTGGCGATCGCGGTGCTCAGCCCGTTCCGGTTCTGGATGTGGGGCTGGTGACTCCCGGCCCGGTCCGGCGCGGCCCGGTGCTGGGAGCGGGCGGGGTGGAACCGTAAGCGATCTTCTGCCGTCGTAGAAGTGGTGCGAGTGCCCTCGTAGTAGTGGTGGTGCGCACCGCGAGACGTATGTGAGCTGAACAGGTGGGGGCAGAGATCGTGAAGTCAGCTGTGTCGCGGGTCGTGGTGGCCCTCTCGGTGGTGGCCGCCCTCGGGGCGACCGCGGCCTGCGGCGGAAGCGGCGACGACGGCGACGGCGGCGGCGGCGGCAAGGATTCGGCCAAGCCGGGCGTGGGCGTGGGCGCGGGTGCGGGCGCCTCGAAGGGCGGTGCCGACGCGGCCGCCCGGCTGGAGAAGGCAGCCCTCGCCACGGGTGACGTCAAGGGATACAAGGTCGAGAAGCCGAAGGCCCCCGACGCCTCCGCGCCCGCGGCCCCGGCCGCCGGGAAGACCTCACCCGCGGTGTGCGCCCCGCTCACCGCCCTGCTCGCCCCCGACGCCTCCCAGAAGCCGCAGCCCAAGCCCAAGCCCAAGCCGAAGCCGAAGGCGCACGTCGGCCGGATCCTGACCAACCCCGCCGACAACGCCCACACGACGACCCACGTCGAACTGTCCGCCTACACGCAGGCCGACGCCAAGCGCCTCATGGCCGACCTGCGCACCGCCACGAAGTCGAAGAAGTGCGCCGCCTTCCGCGTCGACGGCCTCCGCTACCTCGACGTCAAGGCGCTGCCCGCGCCGGACAAGGGCGACGAGGCGGTCACGTACAAGCTGGTCCACCGCAAGGGCGAGTACACGGCGCGCGAGCGCGTCACGGTCGTACGCGACGGCTCCACGCTCATGACCTTCGACGCGTCGAACCTGTACGACCCCGCGGGCGTCCAGGACGACCGGGAGGCCGAGCGCGAGGGCATGCAGGGCATCGGCACGCCCAGGGCCGACGAGGACCCGAAGGTGGACACCGTGATCGTCGACGCGCAGCTCGGCAAGTTCTGATCTCACACGCGTCCCGTACAACCTTTCCGGCGGTTTCTGATCGTTATGCAAATCGCTGGCAAAGTTGGCGTGTTTGCAGCTTTCATTTCGCCTCGGTGCGGGCCTGTCGCCCGCGCCACACGAATGAAGGTAGGAAACGTGAAGTCATCTGTGTCTCGGGCCGTCGTGGCCGCGTCCGTCACGGTCGCGCTGGGCCTGACCGCAGCGTGTGGCAGCGACGACGACGGCAAGAAGCCGTCGAAACCGGCCAAGTCCGCGCAGGGTTCCGACGGCGGCAAGGACGCGAAGCCGGCCGGCGCGAAGCAGGGTGCGCTGACCACCGCCGAGCTGGAGAAGGCGGTGCTCGCCAAGGGCGACCTCAAGGGCTACAAGCTGGAGAAGCTGTCCGCCGCGGACATGCCCGCGCAGACCGTGCCCTCCGACCCGGTCACGTGCCAGCCGCTCGCGAACATGTTCATGTTCGCCACCGACCCGGCCTCCAAGGCCCGCGTCGGCCGGACCATGACCGGTCCCGACGAGATGGACGCCACGATCATCACGCTCGCGCTGCTCGCCCACGAGAAGGACGACGCGGAGAAGGTCATGGACGGCCTCCGTACGGCCACGAAGAAGTGCGAGGCGTACGAGCACGCCGGCTCCAAGTACCGCGAGGTCGCGGCCCTGCCCGCCCCGAAGTCGGGCGACGACGCCGTCTCGTACAAGGTCGTGGGTCTGATCGAGGGCCAGAAGACGCCGATGAGCTTCACCGTCGTACGCAGCGGTTCGACGCTCGCCGCCTTCTACTCGATCAACCTGCTCAAGCCGAAGGAGTTCGGCGTGCCGACCAAGATCGTCGAGGCACAGGTCGACAAGCTCGCCAAGGCGGGGAAGCGATAGCTGTACCTGTACGGGTAGCTGTACCTCTACGGGTAGCTGTACCCGTGCTGTGCGAGCAGCTGTAGCTGTACGAAGGGCCCCGCGGGACGGATCCGCGGGGCCCTTCGCTGTCAGCACCGACGTCAGGGCAGCGTCGGTGCCGCGGGGCGACGCCGGGGGAGTGCGCCGCTGGTTCCTCGGTGCGCCGGTGGCCGACCCGGCGCACGGGGGGCGCTCGCGTGGTATCGACCATTGGCAGTTCGGTGGTGGACGGGGGCCCGGAGGCTGTCCGCCCTCCTGGGCATCGTGCTCGATGGGCTGCCGGGAACGCAACCGTTTCGACCACATCTAGAGGGAATTTCGACCACAGCTAGAGGGAGGGACCGAGGGAGAGGGTGAGGGGCGGCAGGGGAGTCGGGACGGAGGCCGGCCGGCCCCGGGCGTCCCCGGAGCCGACCGTTCTCTTGGGTGACCGGGCTGCTGTCCCCTGCCGCCCGGTCACATCGCTGGAGCGAGGTCCCACGGCGTACGACATGATCCGTACGCCTCATCGCACCAGCGGAGCCACGCGTGGTTCTTACGGGCCCGCCCCTGGCTGACACGGACATCGGGACCAACGAACCCCGCCCGGAACCGGTCACGCGCCGTACGGGTGAGAAGCGACCCGAACTCAGATCCGCAGGTGTCCGGGGTGGGGGCCGCGGGGGTCAGACGCGGCCCCGGCACAGCTCGAGGAGCGTCATCGCCAGCGTGGTGCCGGGCTTGCCGAGCGCGTCCCTGTAGTGGCCGAGGACCTCCATCTCGCGCGAGAGGTTCACGCGCCGTCCGCCGGAGGTGATGCGGGCCTCCTGGATCACGGCCGAGACGGCCATCCGTTCCTGGACGAGACCGATGATGCGGTCGTCGAGCACGTCGATCCGCTCCCGGGCGTTCTCGATCACACCGGCGGCCTCGGCGGTACGGGCGCCGGTCCTCTCGGTGGGGGTGGCGATCGCGGAGGTGGTGACGGCGGAGGTGGTGGTGACGGGAGCGGTGGTGGTGACGGTGGCAGTCATGTGGGTGGGGCTCCTTGTGGTTCCTGGGGTTCTCGCGAAGAGGTGCCCCGGAGCGGCAAGACCCGGAAATGACAGAACGCCCCGGGCCTTGTCGGCCCGGGGCGCCTGGGAAGTCGCTTGTCAGTGGATCAAGCAGCTCGACCATGGCAGCCGGCGGGCCGGGTGCCATAGGTAAAGAGGAAGCCGAGGTGCTTGTTCACGGGGCCAGTATGCCCTCACCCGCGCGTGCCCGGTCAATCGGATACGGCGGGCCGCTCGGATGCTGAGACGCCTGTCCGGGGCCGCGCTCCCCACCGCGGACTTCCGTCGGATGCGACGAGGGAGGCACCGCCGCGCCCGGTAGAATCGACAAAACAGACCCCCTGCACACGCACTGAGCCTCTCGCTCAACGCTCAACGCCGGAAGGCCGCCGCCGTGCCATCAGCGCCCCACGCTGCCGCCGCTCCCGACACCGTTCTGGTCGTCGACTTCGGAGCGCAGTACGCCCAGCTCATCGCCCGTCGCGTCCGTGAGGCCCGGGTCTACAGCGAGATCGTGCCGAGCACGATGCCCGTCTCCGAGATGCTCGCCAAGAAGCCGGCGGCGATCATCCTCTCCGGCGGCCCCTCGTCCGTGTACGCGGAGCAGGCGCCCACCGTCGACCGCAGCCTCTTCGAGGCCGGCGTCCCCGTCTTCGGCATGTGCTACGGCTTCCAGCTGATGGCGACCACGCTCGGCGGCACCGTCGACGACAACGGCGCGCGTGAGTACGGACGCACGCCCCTGACCGTCTCCAAGCCCAGCTCCACCCTCTTCGAGGGCACCCCGACCGAGCAGTCCGTGTGGATGTCGCACGGCGACGCCTGCAGCGCGGCGCCCGAGGGCTTCACGGTCACCGCGTCCACGGACGTCGTCCCGGTCGCCGCCTTCGAGGACGACGAGAAGAAGCTGTACGCCGTGCAGTACCACCCCGAGGTGATGCACTCCACGCACGGCCAGCAGGTCCTGGAGCACTTCCTCTACCGCGGCGCCGGCCTCAGGCCCGACTGGACCACCGGCAACGTCATCGACGAGCAGGTCGCCGCCATCCGCGAGCAGGTCGGCACCAAGCGCGCCATCTGCGGTCTGTCCGGCGGCGTGGACTCCGCGGTCGCCGCAGCCCTCGTCCAGAAGGCCATCGGCTCGCAGCTGACCTGCGTATACGTCGACCACGGCCTGATGCGCAAGGACGAGACCGAGCAGGTCGAGAAGGACTTCGTCGCCGCGACCGGCGTCCAGCTGAAGGTCGTCGACGCCCAGGAGCGGTTCCTGACCGCGCTCGCCGGGGTCTCCGACCCCGAGGAGAAGCGGAAGATCATCGGCCGCGAGTTCATCCGGGTCTTCGAGCAGGCCCAGGCGGAGATCGTCGCCGAGGCCCCCGGCGACCAGCCGGTCGAGTTCCTGGTCCAGGGCACGCTCTACCCCGACGTGGTCGAGTCCGGCGGCGGCACCGGCACGGCCAACATCAAGTCCCACCACAACGTGGGCGGTCTCCCCGAAGACCTCGAGTTCAAGCTCATCGAACCGCTGCGCAAGCTGTTCAAGGACGAGGTCCGCATGGTCGGCGCCGAGCTGGGCCTGCCGGACGAGATCGTCCAGCGCCAGCCCTTCCCGGGCCCCGGCCTCGGCATCCGCATCGTCGGCGAGGTCACCAAGGACCGCCTCGACCTGCTGCGCGAGGCCGACGCCATCGCCCGCGAGGAGCTGACCAAGGCCGGTCTCGACCGGGACATCTGGCAGTGCCCGGTCGTGCTGCTCGCGGACGTCCGCAGCGTCGGCGTCCAGGGCGATGGCCGCACCTACGGCCACCCGATCGTGCTGCGCCCGGTCTCCTCCGAGGACGCCATGACGGCCGACTGGACCCGCATGCCGTACGACGTCCTCGCGAAGATCTCCACCCGCATCACGAACGAGGTCGCCGATGTGAACCGCGTGGTCCTCGACGTCACGTCGAAGCCGCCGGGCACCATCGAGTGGGAGTGACCCCCTGGGTCTCCCCCGAGGCTTGCTGAGCGCCGGTGCCGCCACTTCACGACAGAAGCGGCAGCACCGGCGCTCTCGCGTCCGCCGGGTGCCTCGCGTCCCCTGTGCGTCACGCGTCTACCGGGCATCGCGCGTCCCCTGCGCGTCTCGGGTCCCCCGGCGCTCGCGCGTCCGCCGGGGCTGCTCGCGTCCACGGCGCTCTCGCGTCCACCGGGGCTTTTCGCGTCCACGGTGCTCTCGCGTCCGCCGCCGGGAGGCGAGCGCCGGTTCGTGTCGTGTCCGCCCTCTCACGTCCGCCGGGTCGTGCGCAGCGGGACACCCGGCTTCCACACCTGCACCGCCAGGTACTCCTCGTCCTCGATGGAGGTGCGCACCACCTCCGTCAGCTCGACGCGGAAGAGATGGAACGCGTCCGGATCGGGCGGATTGACCTCCTCCGCATAACGCGCGATCTCCTGCGGGTCCCGCACCTCGACCGCGCGGCCCGCGACACGGACATCGCCGCCCGCCATCTCCGTGCCGGGCCCCGGGTTCGCCTGCAGCGCGAAGCGCGGATCGCGGCGCAGGTCGAGCGCCTTGAGGGAACCCGGCATCATGCCGAGCCACAACTCCCCGTGCAGGAAACGGACTTCGATCCCCGTGGTGCGCGGCGAGCCGTCCTTGCGGAGCGTGGCGAGGACGTGGTGGGTGAAGGCGCCGAAGCGGCCCTCGACGGTGTCGGCCAGAGCAGGTTCCGCGGCGGCGAAGGCCGCCCAGTTCGACTTCATACGCCGAGTGTGGCGCCGATACCCGACATCTTCTGTCGTCTATCGATTCCCCCCTTGCGCGCTCTCTTCGCCGGGCACCCCTGTCCTCCTGTACGGACCGCCAGTAACGCCGACGGGGGCGGTGCGGACCCGGGAGCAGCTCGGCAGCGACCTGGTCGCGTGGAGCAACTGCCAGTCCCCGTCGCAGGACATCAGCCGCAGCGAACCGGACCTGCTGACCCGAGATCCCTACCGGCACCCGCCACCGGTCCGTCAACACGCAGCTGGCCCATTCACCCCCGCTGACCTGACCCACGGGGTTCATTCGCCCTTCAGTGCGGCACAATTCCCTTTCTCTGCAAGGAAGTTCACTACAGCCCCTCGGGGCTTCGAGGGTGGGGAAGGCGGCGTACGCGGTGGCGGTGCAGGAGGCGAGACAGGGCGCGCACGGGGGCGGCTGCACGTGCGGCGGCTGCCCGCACGGCGCGCGCGAGGGGCACCGGCGTGCCGTGGCCGCGTTCCTCACCAAGCGCGACGAACTGGCGGCCGGGCAGGGCCTGCCCGCTGCCGTGGCGCACTCGGCGGGCGCGTCACGGCAGTGGGTGTCGGACGAGTTGACGCAGTCCGCGCGGGCGGTCGCCGAGCGCGGCAGGGCCGAAGGGGAGGCCTGGCTGCGGCGGCTGTGGACCCGCACGCTCGGCGTCGTCTGGGGCTCCTTCGTCGTGCTCCTCCTGGTCCAGGCGCTCACCGCGATCGGCACCGGCTGGACGACGGCGCGCACGGCAGGGCTCCTCGCCGCGCTGGTCGTGGGCGGGCTGCTGACCGGCGCGGCATACGTCCACCGCGAGCGCGGCGGCGTCCTCGCCCCCGTCATCGGGGAGGACAACCGGCTCTCGACCTCGCGCTCCGTGGCCGCCTCCTGGGTGCTCCTCGTGGTCTTCGCGCTCCTCGTCCTCGCGGGCCAGCTGGCAATGGCCTCGGGGGACGGGCGGTGGGACGAGCTGATCGCCGGGCTGGAAATCGGCCGCGCTGCCGGGATGATGACCGTCCTCGCCGTGGTGTGCGGGGTCGCGGTCCTCGTACGCGGAGTGGTCGGTCTGCGTGTGCTGGGCCGACGGCTGCAGAAGGTGCCCGCGGACCGGCCCCGGGCCGCCGATCCGCTCACCGACGACGCGGGCCGCGGCAGCTTCGCCGACGCGCAGTACGTCCTGATCAGCACGGTCGCCGTGGTCTTCGCCGCCGTACGCCTCGCGCGGCGGCCCGAGCAGCTGCCCGATCTGCCGTGGGGGCTCGCCGTGCTGGTGCTGGTGTCGGCGGCGACATACCTGGCCGCGAAGTTCTCCGAAGGCGGCCGCCCCGTGATCCTCTCCGTCGTCCGCGCGCGGGAGGCCGGGGATCTCGACGCCCCGATCCGCACGGGCGACGACATCGAGATCCGCGGCGCCGGCTTCGTCCCGCCCGGCGCCGGTGACGCGGACCGGCTTGCCCGCATGGTCGTGCGCATCGGCGCCGTGCACGTCCACGTGCCTCTCGTGCCCGTGCCGGGCGGCTTCAGCAATCCGGCCGACACAACACTGACCGTGCCCGTCCCCGTCGACGTCGAGCCGGGGCGCGTGGACGTGCAGGTGATCACCGCCGCAGGTCTGGAGACGAACCGCGTCACCATCGACGTCACGGACTGAACCAGCAGGCCCAGCCATCGGCTGCACCACCTCGGCTGACGCATCAGAGCCTCCCCCTGGGGCTTCCCGGTCGATGTCATGGAATTCCGCCGCACGCCGGTGAGCAGCGGCCCCTTCTCGTACGTATGGTCAGAAGACGGGGTCGACGGGAGAGGCGGCGCGAAGCCATGGCTCACGGCATGCGGACGGACCGGCACACCAGCTACGCCCGGCGTGAGGACTGGCGGGAGACCGCCACTCGCTACGCCCTGCTCCCCCTGCGGATCTTCCTCGGCGTCACCTTCATCTACGCCGGTCTGGACAAGCTCACGGACGGCTCCTTCATGCGGGCCGACGGAACGGGCTCGATCGGCGAGATGATGGAGGGGGTCCGCGACATCTCCGCGATCCCCGCCCTGGTCGACCTCTCCCTCAAGAGCCCCGTCGGCTTCGGCTACGCCATCGCCCTCGGCGAACTCGCCGTCGGCATCGGCACCTTGATCGGCCTGTTCGCCCGGGTCGCCGCGCTCGGCGGTGCGCTCATCTCACTCAGCCTCTGGCTGACCGTCAGCTGGCACGAGGAGCCCTACTACTACGGCAACGACCTCGCGTACCTGATGGCGTGGCTGCCGCTGGTGCTCGCCGGGGCCTCGGTCCTCTCCGCCGACGCCAAGCTCGCCGCCCGCCGCAGAGACCGCCACGACTCCGTTGCCCCTGGTTCCCCAAGGGTCCCGGGGCTCTAGTCCCCCAGCTTTCCGGAGCCTTGCGGGCCGCCTTCCGGGCGGGCCGCGCCGCGCGGGCGTATCCCGTGGATCGTCGCCGCCACGCCTGCCAGGAGCAGGCCCGCCATCACGAGCGGGAGTGCGACGAACCACGGCGCTTCCCAGGCGCCGCCCGCATCGCCCGCGTACACGACGGCGACCGTCAGCAGGGAGAGGCCGGCCACCAGCTTGCCGGGGTGGAATTCATGACGTAGCACGGGTCACCTTCGCTTGTCCGACGCCGACTTCGAGCCGCAGATCGATCGTGCCGCCGTCCTTGCTGCCCGCGGGCGGCTTCAGCGTCACCTTCTCCTCCCGGCCCGGAGCGACGTCCAGGTCCTTGCCCTTGTCGCCCGGCAACACGATGTCGCCGATGCCCACTTCCACGTTCAGCCGCACGGTGGCGTCCTTCGGCACGATCACCCTGAGGTCGCCCGCGCCGGTCTCGGCGCTGGTTTTCAGCGTCCGGTCCTTGCCGACGTCGATCTTGCTCAGGTCGAGCGTGCCCGTGCCTAGCCCCACCTCGTACTGGGGGCGGACTTCCGCCACCGACGCTGGTATCCATTCGGCGCGGGCGTAGTGCGTGGTGATGTTCTTCGGGAGGGCTGCCGCGGCCGCGAGGAGGCCTGCGGTGAGGACCGCGAGCACGATCGAACCGGCCCCCGTGCGCCCCAGGAAGGCACTGAGCGTGATCCCGAGACCGAACACCGCGAGCGCGCACGCCAGGCCTGTCTGCAACGTCGTGCCGAGCGGCTGGTCCTCCCAGGTCAGGCCGGTGCCCAGGCCTCCCGCCAGCAGGGCCAGGAGGAACACCCAGCCGCCGATCCAGCGCGGTCCGCGGGGTGTCGGCGGCGGGAGGGGAGCCGCCGGCTCGGGGCTGCTCCCGCCAGGGTGGTGGGCTGTCGGCTGATAGGCGATGCCGAGGCTCTCGGGACCCCAGAAGTAGCCGGAACCCCCTTCGTGCGTGCCGTCCTTGACTATCGGGTCACGCCACCAGGATGGGCTCTCGAAGACGGGCGGCGCCTTCGCCTCGGGCGGGGCGTCCGCGGCGGCCTGCGCGGCGACCGGGTCGGGATCGAGGGCTCCGCGCTGCTGCGACCAGTACCCCGCGCCCGCGAGGAGGAGGGTGAGGACGGCGGCGAAGGTGAGCGCCCCGCCGTTGTTCAAAAGGGTGAGGAAGACGCCGCAGCCGACGAGCGCGAAGAGCACAGCCGTCAGGGCCTGGCCGTCGACCCGGCCGGAGAGGACCCTGCGAGCCTCGTTCTCCTCCTCGTCCTCGTAGGGCACGAGGAGCCAGGCGAAGCCGTAGATGACCAGACCGAGCCCGCTGGTGATCGCGAGGATCGCGACGCCGATGCGGAAGATCACCGGGTCCATGTCGCAGTACCGCCCAAGCCCCGCGCACACCCCGCCGAGCTTCCTGTGCCGGCGGTCGCGGCGGAACTTCCGCTCCTGCGCGGGCAGGCCCGGCTCCTGACCGTACGCCGGGCCGTGCGGCTCGCCATCCGCGCCGGACAGGGCGTCGCGGATGGCGGCCTCGGTCTCCGTCTCGGCGGGCTGCTGATCTGTCATGTGTCCATGGTGACGGTCCGGGGCCCGCCGCGGCAGTCGGGAAAACCCTGGTCCGACCCTGAGATCGTCCCTGAGACCCGGCGGGCGCTCACCCTGACAGGGCTGGGCCAGGGGCCGAGATCAGGGAAGTCTCGGGGGTCGACCCTGATGCCCGTGTCCGCGCCCGCGTGTGAATATCGAGACATGCCGGAAGCCGCCGCACCACCCCTCGACGCCGTCAGACCGCTGCGCAAGCTCTACCGCAGCGGCGACGGGCGTTGGCTCGGTGGCGTCGCGCGCGGTCTCGCCGGGCATCTCGGGCTGCCGGTGATCTGGGTCAGGCTCATCTTCGTCGGCTTGTTCACGGCGGACGGCCTCGGCGCCTTGCTGTACGGGGCGTTCTGGTTCTTCGTCCCGCTCGGTATCGGCGGCGTCGAGGCCCAGCGGCCGCCCGCGGCCGTCATGACCGACACCGCGCCGGACGGCCGCCGCAGACTCGTGGCCCGCAAGCCGGACAAGGGCCAGATCGTCGCGCTCCTCGCGATGGTCGTCGTCTCGATGGTCTTCGTCGGCAATGTGAACCTGGACGGCTCGACCAAGGCCTACGTCGTGCCGACGCTGCTCGTCGCCGCCGGTGTCGCGCTGGTCTGGCGCCAGGCCGACAATGCCCGCCGGGCCCGCTGGATGGCTGTCGGCCGCCGTCGGCGCACCCTGACGCTCGCCCGTTCGGCGGCCGGGGTGCTCCTGGTCGGCGCCGGCGTCACCGGCATATTCGTGCTCCAGGGCTCCGCGGCGCACCTGGGTGCCGTGTTGCAGGCCGCGCTGGCCGTGCTCGTCGGTATCGCGCTCCTCGCCGGCCCCTACCTCGTCCGTATGACGCAGGACCTCTCCGAGGAGCGGCTGATGCGCATCCGCGCCCAGGAGAGAGCCGAGGTCGCCGCCCATGTGCACGACTCCGTGCTGCACACCCTGACGTTGATCCAGCGCAACGCGGAGAAGCCGAGCGAGGTGCGCCGCCTCGCCCGCGCCCAGGAGCGCGATCTGCGGGTCTGGCTCTACAGACCCGAGGGCACCGGCAAGGACGAGGACGAGGAGCCCGACACCCTCGCCGAGGCGGTCCGCCGGAGCGCGGCGGAGGTCGAGGACAAGCACGGCGTCCCGATCGAGGTCGTCGTGGTCGGCGACTGCCCGCTCGACGACCGGCTGACCGCGCAGATGCAGGCCGCGAGGGAAGCCATGGTGAACGCCGCCAAGTACGGTGGCGAGGGCGGCGCGGTGCAGGTCTTCGCCGAAGTCGAGGAGGAGAAGGTCTTCGTGTCCGTCCGGGATCGCGGGCCCGGCTTCGACCTGGACTCCGTGCCCGACGACCGCATGGGCGTACGAGAATCGATCATCGGCCGCATGCAGCGCAATGGCGGCACGGCGCGGTTGCGCGCGGTGCCCGGCGGCGGCACGGAAGTCGAGCTGGTTATGGAAAGGACGGCGACGACATGAGCGACGCGACCGAGGCAGGCGGACCCGCGGAACCGACGGGGTCGGACGAGGGCGGTGCGGGCGGGCGTCGTGTGCGGGTCGTCCTTGTCGACGACCACCGGATGTTCCGTACCGGGGTGCAGGCGGAGATCGGCCGGACCGACATCACCGGCGTCGAGGTGGTCGGTGAGGCCGCCGACGTCGACCAGGCGGTCACGGTGATCACGGCCGCGCGCCCCGAGGTCGTGCTCCTGGACGTGCACCTTCCCGGAGGCGGCGGTGTGGAAGTGCTGCGCCGCTGCTCGCCGTTGATGGCCGACGCGGAGAACCCGGTGCGTTTCCTCGCGCTCTCGGTCTCCGACGCGGCCGAGGATGTCATCGGTGTCATCCGCGGCGGCGCCCGCGGCTATGTCACCAAGACCATCACCGGCACCGATCTGGTGGACTCCATCTTCCGTGTGCAGGACGGCGACGCGGTGTTCTCGCCGCGCCTGGCCGGCTTCGTCCTGGATGCCTTCGCCTCCACCGACGCGCCCCCGGTCGACGAGGACCTGGACCGTCTCACACAGCGCGAGAGAGAGGTGCTGCGGCTCATCGCCCGGGGGTACGCGTACAAGGAGATCGCCAAGCAGCTCTACATCTCCGTGAAGACGGTCGAGTCGCACGTCTCGGCGGTCCTGCGGAAGCTTCAGCTCTCCAACCGCCACGAGCTGACGCGGTGGGCGACGGCGCGACGGCTGGTCTGAGCCCCAGCGGTCCCCGAGCCCCAGCGGTCCCCGAGCCCTCGCGGTCCCCTCCGAGCCCTCGCGGGCCGCCCGGAGCCCCAGCGGTACGTTCCGAGCCCTAGCGGGCGGTGCCGCTGGGGGCCGGTGCCGGGGCTCGCATCCGGAGCGCCCAGCGGTAGTGGCCGGCGGCCTTCGTGGCTCCCACGAGGCCCGTCAGCCACAGGATCAGGCCGGCGCCCATGCCGAGGACGACGTCGGCGTAGGTGTCGCGGCCCGGCTCGGCGTACGCGGGCGCGGCGAAGGACGCCCACAGGCCGAGCGCGCACACGGCGAGGGAGGACAGGAGCCACAGGAGGCTGAGGCCGGGGGAGCGCAGGCGGGCGTCGGACACCGGGTGGTGGTCCAATGCGAGCCAGGCGTCGGTGAGTTCTCGTATGCGTCGGTCGCGGCGGATGCCGAGGACGACGCCGACCACCGCGGGGCCCAGCGCCGCGAGGCCGAGGGTCGCGAGGACCGGGCCGAGGATGATCCCCGTGGCGTCCTCGTCCTCGATGTACTTGAGCGGCCGTACCAGCAGTGCCCAGCCGATGACGGCGCCGAACCCGCACAGCCACAGCAGGAGCAGCCGGTGTACGCCGAGGTGGCGCCTGCGCAGTTCGTGCAGGGCCAGGCCGCGGTCGGTGAGCATCGTCTGCCGGTCCGGCCAGGTGCGCAGATGCACGGGAGGGGGAGGCGGTGGCAACGTACGGCTGAGCATGAACCCGACAGTACTTCGGCCCAGGGGGGCGCCAGAACGGCGGTCGGTGGTGGGGTCGGTGGGCGCGGTGGGGCGCCCTGCTTGGGGGCGCTGGGCCCGGTCACGCCACCCGCGTGGCGCCCGCGAACGGCATCTGGTCGATCGGCGCGAGCCGCACCGGGGCGCTGGGATTGGGGGCGTGGATCATCTGGCCGTTCCCGACGTAGATGCCGACGTGACTGATGCCCGAGTAGAAGAAGACCAGGTCACCGGGGCGCAGCGCCGAGCGCGGCACTCGTTGGCCCGCGGCGATCTGGGCGTAGGTGGTGCGGGGCAGGGAGACGCCCGCCGAGCGGTAGGCGGCCTGCGTCAGCCCCGAGCAGTCGAAGGCGTTCGGACCTGTGGCGCCCCAGACGTAGGGGCTGCCGATGGCTCTGTACGCGTAGGAAACGGCGGCCGCGGCACGGGCGTTGGGGGCCTTGGCGGCGGCGCCACGCTGAAGGGTGCGGGCGTCAGGCTCGTGGGCGCCAGGCCGAGGGGCGCGGGTGTCCGAGCGGGCGTCCGAGCGGGCGGCGCGGCCGTGGGCGCCCGCGAACTGCGCGCGCTGTTCCTCGGTGAGCTGGGCCAGCAGCCGCTTGGCCTCGCCGAGCTTGGTGAGGACGGTCGTTTTGTGCTTCCTCAGTTCGGCCTGGCGTGAGCGGAGGGCGGAGAGGCGGTCATCGGCCTCCGTGCGCAGCTGGTCGATCTCCTGAAGTTGCTTGCGTACGCCGCCGACGGCCGCGGCCTGGCGGCTGCCCGCCCGGTCGGCGAGCGAGGCACGGTCCAGGAACTGTTCGGGGTCCGAGGAGAGCGCGAGCTGGACGGAAGGATCGATGCCGCCCGCGCGGTACTGGGCGGCCGCGTAGGAACCGAGAGTGTCGCGGGCGGAGTCGAGCTTCTCCGTCTTGCGGGCTGCCTCGTCACGCAGCCCGTTGAGCGATTTCTGGGCCTTTTGGGCCTTCTCCTTCGCGCCGTTGTACTTCTCGGTGGCGACCTCCGCCTCCCGGTAGAGCGCGTCGACCTTCGATCTCACCTCGGCGGGGCTGGGCCGGGGGTCCGCGTGCCCCGAGCCTTCGAGGGCGGTCGCCGAGGCGGCTCCCGCGAGGGCGAGGGTGGCGGCGGTGCGGGCCGTGTGGCCGGTGAGCGAGCGCTGTCTGGGCTTGCGGTGCGCTGCCACGAGGAGGGCTCCTTACCTGTCCGGCGGCGGCCCGCACAGGGGGAGCGCGCCGCCGCCGGATTTCTCGGCGGTGGTGGCCGACTGCCGCCCTCGGCGGGCGGCGGTGGGGAGCCGGTCACCTGGTGGAGGACGCTAAACCTGGCGGTCACGGCCCGGCGCCGGATTGCGCGTAATCGGCATAAGTGGGCGGAACAGCGACCGCATCTGTCCGTACCGAGGGCGGGTCGGTGCACTCCTCGCTCGCAACTGTGACCAATGCGTCGTTTGTGCCCACCCCGCCCGTAGCGGAGTGGTATAGGGCCGCCTACAGGGAGCGGTGGGGGCCCGGCTAGGCTCCGGCCTCATGGACGTACTCATCCATCTCTTCGTCGGCCTGCACATCATCGGCATCGCTTCGCTCCTGGGCGGCTTCCTGACCCAGATGAAGCAGATGGGCCAGGGCACCGCCCGCTTCAGCCCCGCGATGCTGCACGGCGCGTTGATCATGCTCGTCACCGGTGTGGCCCTGGTGGGCCTCAACCAGGCGGACGACAACACGGTCAACAACCTCAAGATCGGCATCAAGATGGCCGTGCTGATCGTGATCCTCGCGCTGGTCTATGTGAAGCGGGACGAGGAGAAGGTCGACAAGGGCATGTTCGGAGCGGTGGGGCTGCTGACCACGGCGAACATCTTCATCGCCGTCCTGTGGACCTGATGGCCCCCGCGTACGAACGCCCCTGAGCGCCCTCTACGCGCGTGGCCCACACTCCCGGAAGAGCGTGGGCCACGCGCGTAGAGGGCGCTTTTGTGGTCAGGCCGGGCGTACCACGCTGTGGATCGGCATGTAGTAGATCGACTCGACACGTACGTTCGTGCCCGGCTTCGGGGCATGGATCATCTTGCCGTCGCCGATGTAGATCCCTACGTGGCTGATGTCGTCGTAGAAGAAGACCAGGTCACCGGGTTCGGCGTCGGCGGTCTTCACGGTCGTGCCGGCCTTCACCTGGTCCCATGTGGTGCGCGGCAGCGAGATGCCGGCGGCCTTCCAGGCGTCCTGGGTGAGCCCTGAGCAGTCGTACGAGTCGGGTCCCGTGGCGCCCCAGACGTACGGCTTGCCGATCTGGGCCTCGGCGAAGCGGGTCACCTTCGCGGCCTTGGTGGCGTAGCCGCCGTCCGTGCTGCCGGTGCCGGTGCCCGTGCCGGTACCTGTACCGGTGCCTGAGCCGGAGCCCCCGCCCTGGTCCTGCCTTTGGCCCTGGCCCTCGTCCCCTTGCCCCTGCGCTTGCCCCTGCTCTTTCTCCTTCTGCGCCGCCTCTTCCGCCTCGCGCTTGCGCTCCGCCTCCGCGGCCTGCTTGCGGGCCAGCTCCTCGGCCTTGCGCTTCGCCTCCCGCTTCTTCTCCCGCTCGATCACGGCGAGCCGCGCCTTCTCCTCGGCGGTCAGCTCCGACAGCAGCCCGCGCGCCTCGCCCAGCTTCTTCTGTACGGCCCGCTTGCTCGTCCTGAGGTCGTCCCGGGACTCGCTGAGCGTCTTGAGGCTCTTCGCCGCCTTCGTACGCTGCTTCGTCGCCGATGCCTGCTCCGCCTGGTAGTCGTCGACGGCCTTCTTCTGCCGCGAGGTGAGCCGGTCCGCCAGGTGGTGCTGGTCGAAGTAGCCCTGCGGGTCGTCGGCGAGCATCATCGTGGCCGTCTGGGACGCGCCGCCCGTGCGGTACTGGGCGGCGGCGAAGGAGCCGAGCTGCTGGCGCGCCTCGTTCAGCCTGTCCGCGCGCCTGGCCACGTCGTCGAGGAGACGGCCCACCCTCTTGCGCTGCTTCTCGGTCTTCTCCTTGGCCGAGTTGTACCTCTGGGTAGCCACGCCCGCCTGGTGGTAGAGGTCGTCGACCTTCTTGCGCACCTCTTCGAGGCTGGGCTTCGCCGGCGAGGAGGGTGCTGCCTGCGCGCTCTGCGACAAGAGCGCCACGGACGTGAGGGCCGCCGTGGTGATGCCGACGGCCGGGGTGGTGCGTACGCCGGCTGACCGGGCCCGCGGTTTGCGGTGCGACGCCAAGGGAGGCGACTCCTTCCGTAGACCGCCTACCGGGTTAGCTGTCGGGTTCGGGCGGGTGGTCCGGAAGGTTGCCCTACAGTCCCGTACGAAGTACGGGACCGATTCACCCCAAGTTCTCGGCGGGTCCCCGGCTCCGAACATGTCGGACTCGGCGGAGGCCACCCGTTCCCGGCGGGGTTCGCCGGTGGGGGACGAGCGGCCCGCGCAGCACGCTAGCCAACTTGTGTGGCACGTGTGAAGGTTGATGTTCGATATGCCCGATACATTTCCGTGACTTTACGAGGGCCGGGAGGCGGGCCCGCAGTGGCGTGGCGGAGCGTGACCGGCCGCGGGCGGGGCGTAAGTGGAGTCCGGTGACCGGAACCCGGGGCGGGTTGTCAGTGGGGCCGCCTAGACTCGGGAGGCGATGAGCAGCCTCTTTGATGACAGCTTCCTGGCGGACCTGCAGCCTTCCCGGGCCGCGGACGAAGAGCCCCCGCCGCCGCCCGAGGACAGCGCTCCGGAACCGGTTCCGGACGACTTGTTCAGCGGGAAGTTCGACGTGCCCATGGGCCGGGATACGCACTACCGCGACGGAGCCCCGCGCCCGGTCATCGACCCGGCGACGCTCCTGGAGGGGCTGAACGAGAACCAGCGCGCGGCCGTCGTGCACGCGGGCTCCCCGCTGCTCATCGTCGCGGGCGCCGGTTCCGGCAAGACGCGCGTCCTGACCCACCGCATCGCGTACCTCCTCGCCGAGCGCGGTGTGCACCCCGGCCAGATCCTCGCGATCACCTTCACGAACAAGGCCGCGGGCGAGATGAAGGAGCGCGTCGAGCACCTCGTCGGCCCCCGGGCCAACGCGATGTGGGTGTCGACCTTCCACAGCGCCTGCGTCCGCATCCTGCGTCGCGAGTACAAGAAGCTGGGCTTCACGTCCTCCTTCTCGATCTACGACGCCGCGGACTCCAAGCGTCTGATGGCCCTGGTCTGCCGTGATCTCGACCTCGACCCCAAGAAGTTCCCGCCGAAGTCCTTCAGCGCCAAGATCTCGAACCTGAAGAACGAGCTGATCGACGAGGAGGACTTCGCGGTCCAGGCCGCCGACGGCTTCGAGAAGACCCTCGCCCAGGCCTACGCCATGTACCAGTCGCGTCTGCGCGAGGCGAACGCGATGGACTTCGACGACCTGATCATGACGACGGTCCACCTCCTGCGCGCCTTCCCGGACGTCGCCGAGCACTACCGCCGCCGCTTCCGCCACGTCATGGTCGACGAGTACCAGGACACGAACCACGCCCAGTACGCCCTGGTGCGCGAGCTGGTCGGCCCCTCCGGAGGCGAGGGTGACGACCCGGCCGAGCTGTGCGTGGTGGGTGACGCGGACCAGTCGATCTACGCCTTCCGCGGCGCCACCATCCGCAACATCCTCCAGTTCGAGGAGGACTACACCGACGCGACGACGATCCTCCTCGAGCAGAACTACCGCTCCACGCAGACGATCCTCACCGCGGCGAACGCGGTCATCGAGCGGAACGAGAGCCGCCGCCCGAAGAACCTCTGGACCAACCAGGGCGCGGGCGCCCGCATCACCGGTTACGTGGCCGACACCGAGCACGACGAGGCACAGTTCGTCGCCGACGAGATCGACCGGCTCACGGACGCGGGCGACGCGAAGGCCGGCGACGTCGCGATCTTCTACCGCACGAACGCGCAGTCCCGTGTCTTCGAAGAGATCTTCATCCGCGTCGGCCTGCCCTACAAGGTCGTCGGCGGCGTCCGCTTCTACGAGCGCAAGGAGGTCCGCGACGTCCTGGCCTACCTGCGCGTTCTCGCCAACCCCGAGGACGCGGTCCCGCTGCGGCGCATCCTCAACGTCCCCAAGAGGGGCATCGGCGACCGCGCCGAGGCGATGATCGACGCGCTCTCGCAGCGCGAGAAGATCTCCTTCCCGCAGGCGCTGCGCCGCGTCGACGAGGCGTACGGCATGGCGGCCCGCTCGACCAACGCCGTCAAGCGGTTCAACACGCTCATGGAGGAGCTGCGGACCGTCGTCGAGTCCGGCGCGGGCCCGGCCGTCGTCCTGGAGGCCGTACTCGAACGGACCGGGTACCTGGCAGAGTTGCAGGCGTCGACCGACCCGCAGGACGAGACCCGCATCGAGAACCTCCAGGAACTCGCTGCCGTCGCCCTTGAGTTCGAGCAGGAGAACGCCCAGGCGGCGAGCGCCCAGGCGGAAGAGGGCCAAGCGGACGCCGACGAAGGGGCTGCGGCCCCGGCCGGTACGCTCTCCGACTTCCTGGAGCGCGTCGCACTCGTCGCCGACTCCGACCAGATTCCGGATGAGGAGGACGACGGCTCCGGAGTCATCACGCTCATGACGCTGCACACCGCGAAGGGCCTCGAATTCCCCGTCGTCTTTCTGACCGGCATGGAGGACGGTGTCTTCCCGCACATGCGTTCTCTCGGGCAGGTCAAGGAGTTGGAGGAGGAGCGCCGCCTCGCCTACGTGGGCATCACCCGCGCGCGTGAGCGGCTCTATCTGACGCGTTCCTCGATGCGCAGCGCCTGGGGCCAGCCCTCGTACAACCCGCCGTCCCGCTTCCTCGAAGAGATTCCGGATGTGCATCTGGACTGGAAACGGAAGGGCTCCGTCGGCGCCCCCGCGTCGTCCGGTCCCGCCGCGGGCATCGCCTCGTCGCTGTCGTCCTCGCGCTCGCGCACGGGCGGCGCGCAGGGCTTCGCCACGCGCCGCGCGTCGGAGAAGCCGGTGGTCTCGCTGGCGGTCGGGGACCGGGTCACGCACGACCAGTTCGGCCTCGGGACCGTGGTCGGGGTGAAGGGCACGGGTGCGAACGCCGAGGCGACGGTGGACTTCGGCGAGCCCAAGCCGAAGCGGCTCCTGCTTCGGTACGCGCCGGTCGAGAAGTTGTAATGCCGGGGGCGCCGACTGGAGTTACGTCGGGGCGGCGGCCGGGGTTATGTCGGGTCGAGGCCGTGGCTGCGCAGCCACGGCAGCGGGTCGATCGCCGAGCCGCCGCTGGGGCGCACCTCGAAGTGCAGGTGCGGGCCCGTCGAGTTGCCGGAGTTCCCGGAGAAGGCGATCGTCTCGCCCGCCTTCACGGGACCGCTGGAAATCTTGTGCGAGGAGAGGTGGCAGTACCACGTCTCCGTGCCGTCCTTGGCGGTGACGATCGCCATGTTGCCGTAGGCGCTGTTCCACTTCGTGGTCACGGTGCCGTCGGTCGCGGCGAAGACCTCCGTGCCGTACGACACGGGGAAGTCGATGCCGGAGTGCGCCGACATCCAGTTGACGCCGGCCTGGCCGTACTGCGCGCTCAGACCGTGCTGCTTCACCGGCAGCGCGAACTTGGGGCGGAGCCGCTCCTTGCGCGCCGCCTCCGCGGCCGCCTTCTTCTGGGCGGCCACCTTCTCCGCCTTGAGGTCGATGCGCTCCTGCGTGCGGCTCGCGCGGTCCGCGAAGTCGCCCGCGTCCGCGGAGAGGTTGGCCAGCTGGGTGTCGAGCTTGTTGTTGGCGGCGGAGGGCTTCACGGACGTGGTGGTGTCCGGGGCCGAGGCCGTCGTCTCCTTGTCGTCGTCCCCGCCGAAGCTGCCCACGGAGGCGGCGGCCACCCCGGCCACACCCATCACACAGGCGGAGGGCACGGCGACGGTGAGGAGGGCGGAGCGCTTGGCGGGGGTACGGCGCCGCGTTCTGGAGCGGCCCGCGCCCGATCCGCCGCTCTTGCCGCGAGCGGCACGGGGGGCGGGGGCCGGGATTGCCGAGGCGGACTCGGACTCCGCGTCCTCGTACGGGGCCTCGCTGTTGTACGGGCTCTCGCTGTCGTACGGGGCATCGGGGGAGATCTCGTACTGCTCGGTCAGCTCGTACGGCTGCGGAGTCTCATGCGACTGCGGGGCTTCGTGCGGCTCGTGCGATTCGTGTGGCTCGTGCGCCTCGTGTTGCTCGTGGGCCTCGTCGGCGGGGTTCCACGCCGTGGCGTCGTACGCGCCCGTGTCGAAGGACTGTGTGTCCCACTGGCCGGTCGCCGGACCCTGGTCCCAGGAGGCGGTGTCCCACTGGCCCGTGCTGTCGGGGCCGCCCGGTTGCGACGGGATGTCGGCGAGGTGCTGATAGCCGCCGGTCGACCAGCCCGAGGTGGTGTCGTAGCCACCGGTGTCGTAGGTGGCGGCGTGCTGCTGCGCGGCGTAAGCGTCGTAGTCGAGCGTCTGCTGCTGGGTACTCGTGGTCGTCCACTGGCCCGTGTCGTACCCGCTGTCGGCGGCGGTGGCGGTGCCGGCACTGGTGCCGGGCATGTCGCCGAAGAGGGGGTCGGTGGCGAAAGTTCCGGTGTCGAAGCTTCCGGTGCTGATGCTTCCGGTTTCGAAACCGCCGGTGGGGTAGGCGTCATAGCCGTAGCCACTGGGCTGGGCGCTTTGCTGGTCGTACGTCGCGTAGTGCGCGTAGTCGGCGCCGGGTGCCGAGGGCTGGGGAGTCGAGCTCCCCGACGGGTGACGGTCGTTCACCAACTTCTCTTTCGCCTCGGCAGCAGGGGCAGAGCAGTGCGGCGACTGTACCCGGCGGTATACGGGCGCGACAATCTACGGCAGGTTTCATGGTCTCAGGAAACGGGCATTCGGCCGTCTTTCGGCGGTCTGTGGGCACAGCCTTGGCCCTGCGTTCGAGCAACGTTCGATACTGAAGCTCTTTGTTGGGGCCACCTGCGGGCCCTGGTTCGGTGCCCGACTGCGGTCAGGCGACCGTGAGTCCGCCCGGTGCCTCCGTGGCGTCGGCTCCTGGATGGGCCAGGTCGAGCGCCTGGCGTATGCCGTTCGCGACCGCCGGGTGCACGGGCAGCGCGAGATGGCCGATTCCGGTCACACGGATGTTCTGCGCGACCAGGTCGGGGTGGTCGACGCACGCCGTCTCCAGCGGGTCCATGATCTGGTCCAGGTCGCTCCAGAAACTCACGAACTGCGTGCGGCAGTCCGGCGCCGGTTCCTTCAGCTCCTCGATCACCGCGGAGCCCGGGCGCATCTGCCGCACGATCGGGTGCGCGTCCGCGAGCGGCGCGACACGGGTGCCGCCGTGCGGTGTGCCGAGCGTGACCAGCGTGCGTACGCGAACGTCGCCGCCGAGGCGCTGGGCGTAATAGCGGGCGATCAGGCCGCCGAGGCTGTGCCCGACGATGTCCACCCGGCGGTGGCCCGTGCGGTCGCACAGCTCCTCGACACGGCGGCCGAGCAGTTCGGCAGCGGTACGGATGTCACAGGTCAGCGGAGAGTAGTTGAGTGACTCCACGAGGCGTCCGCCGTCCTGGGACAGGGCGCGGCGCAGCAGGACGAAGACCGAGCGGTTGTCGATGAAGCCGTGCAGGAGGAGGACCGGGGGCCTGCCGTCCAGGGGG